>NZ_JASCPP010000140.1:0-13510 GCF_029959745.1 Pseudomonas sp. PS01298
GGCCGACTATGTGGTGGCCCAGACCTACAACGTCGACGGTGGCAACTGGATGAACTGATCCTGGTAGGCGCCCGGCAAGCCGGGCGCCTGCAGGGGTGGTTTACTCGGCGAAACTGCGATCAAAAAAATACACCGCCCCGGGCTTCAGGTTCTCCACCGTCGCCTGGGGCCGGCCGCCTTCACCGTGCTTCTTGCGGCCCGTCTCACGCAGATACCCCGCCTCTGTCAGCTTCAATAGCCGCTGGCGAATACTGGTCTTCAATACCGGCCGCTCCAGCACCAGGGAAAAGATCGTGGTCGCTTCCGGTGCGCTGAATTCATTGCCCAGGAACATCAGCGGCAAGCTGCTGTACAGCGACTTGGAGAGCAACCGTTCCTGCACCGCCGCGACGATACTGTTGTGATCGAACGGCAGCTTGATGCTGCCATCGGCCACTGCCTTCAGCGCAAACCAGCCCTGATGCTCACCCAGGCTGACTTCATCCGCGACGATCGCCAGGTAAAAGGTCGACGACGACCAGCAACGCGGATCGCGAAACGCGTCACCCACCGTGCCCACTTGTTCACTCCAGGCCAACGCCAGGCCGACCTTGTCGCTGGTGCGCAAACGCTCCACGGCAGCCTGGAGGCTCAGATCTTGCACGTCGCCATTCACCACCACGCCGGGCAGTGCCCAGTGCCCGGCAAACGGCTCGGCCTCGCGTTTGTTCAGCAGCAGTTTCAGTTCGCCGCCCGTGCGGCAATAGCACAGCACGCACAGGTCGACGGTATGGAGGTAGGGGCTAAGGGGCATGTGACGTCCTTCTGAACAACGATGAGGCACAGTCTAGCGGATCGAACAGATATGTCATGTACTGGGCCAGGGATAGATATCTAAATGTTTCTTGCAATGAAAGTACATGACGTGTACTTTTGATTCCAGGCCACAGGAGATCCGCCATGACCCTCGCGAAAACCGCCATTGCTTCATTCGACGTCGATGCCCAGAAGAGCTTCACGCCGCTGTGCCCCAACGAATTGCCGGTGGTCGGTGGTGATCAGATCGGTGCCGAACTCAACTTCATGGCCAGCCTCGCCGGCCACCGCGTCGGCAGCAAGGACGCGCATACCCCGCATGCACCCTGGGTGGTCACGCAGCACAGCGAGATGCTGCAGCCCACCGGCCTGGTCCACGCCGATGTCACCTGGGTCAGCCACTGCGTGCCGGGTACCGAGGGCTTTACCTTGCTCGACGAACTGCCCACGCCCTATGACTACGACTACTTCATCTGGAAAGGCGTCGAACCCGACCTGCACCCCTACGGCGCCTGCTACCACGACCTGCACGACAAGCTCTCCACCGGCGTGATCGAGTACCTCAAGGCCCAAGGTGTCAGCCGCGTGATCGTCGGTGGCCTGGCCCTCGACTACTGCGTCAAGACCACCGCCCTGCAACTGCTCAAGGCCGGGCTGGAGGTGGTCCTGCACGTGCCGGCGTGCCGCAGTATCAGCGAGGAGGGCGGTGTGCAGGCCGTCAACGAGTTGCTCAAGGCCGGTGCCTGCATCAGCAGCACCCGCGAAGAACTGGCCGCGATGGCCACGCGTTAAGGAGATACACCATGGAAAGTGCCTACGACTACGAATCCCCGGTGATCCAGGGCTTGCTCGACACCGACTACTACACCTTCACCATGATGCAGGCGGTGTTGCACCAGCACCCGAATGTCGATGTGGAATACAACTTCATCGTCCGCTCCAGGGAGAAGCTCGGCCACCTGATCCCCGCGTTGCGCGCCGAGCTGGAGAACATGGCCGGCCTGCAGATGCGAGAAGGCGAGCTGCGCTTTTTGTTCAACCCGCGTTTTCGCGAATACCTGACCCCGGACTACGAGCGCTTCCTCGGCCTGTTCCGCTTCAATCTGCGCTATATCCACGTCAGTGAGATCGACGGCCAGTTGAACATCCGCGTGGTCGGCCCGATGCTGCACTGCATCATGTTCGAGCAGCCGGTACTGGCGCTGGTCAGCGAGTTGCGCAACCGCGACAAATACCCCGACGTGAGCCTGGAAGACGTCACCCGCAAGCTCTATCAGAAGTTCGACTGGCTGGAGAAAAACCTCAGCCGCGAGGAGCTGGCCGACTTGCGTGTGTCGGACTTCTCGACCCGCCGGCGCCTGTCGTTCAAGGCCCAGCGCGAAGTGGTAGACATCATGCGCCGCGACTTCCCCGGTCAGTTCGTCGGCACCAGCAATGCGCACCTGGCCTATGAGTTCGACCTGCCGCTGATCGGCACCATGGCCCACCAATGGCTGATGGTGCACCAGCAACTGGGCCGCCTGCGTGAGAGCCAGAACGCGGCGCTGGAAAACTGGGTGCGCGAGTACCGGGGCCGCCTCGGCATCGCCCTGACCGACTGCATCAGCACTGACTTTTTCCTCAAGGATTTCGACCTGTACTTCGCCAAGCTCTACGACGGCCTGCGCCAGGACTCCGGCGACCCTATCGCCTGGGCCGACAAGGTGCTGGCCCGCTACAAACAGTTGGGCATCGACCCGATGACCAAGGACCTGATGTTTTCCGACGGCCTGAACTTCGAAAAATGCCTGCCGATCCTGCGGCACATCCGTGGCAAGGCCAAGTTCGGTTTCGGCATGGGCACCAGCCTGGCCTGTGATGTGGAGGGCGTCGAGCCGCTGAGCATCGTGATGAAGCTGGTGCGGGTGCACGGCGAGCCGGTGGTGAAATTCTCCGATGATCCGATCAAGAACGCCTGCGAAGACCCGTCGTTCTTGCAGTACGCGGCCCAGGTATTTTCTGTAGGAGAGGGCGTGCTCCCGAATGCGGTGGATCAGCGCTGACGGGGTCGACTGACACGTCGTCTTCGCGAGCAAGCCCGCTCCCACAGGTCAATCCAGGCAATACAGAGGTGTGATATGCAAACCCAAGAACGTATCGCGCAGGAACTGAATATCGATCGGCAACTGGGCAAGGGCGATGAAGCCAAAGAGGTCCAGCGGCGCATCGACTTCATCAAGACCACCTTGCGCCAGTCCGGCTGCAAGGCCCTGGTACTGGGCATCAGTGGCGGTGTCGACTCGCTGACCGCCGGCCGCTTGTGCCAGTTGGCGGTAGAGCACCTGCGAAATGAGGACTACGCCGCGCGCTTTATCGCCATGCGCTTGCCCTATAAAACCCAGGCCGATGAAAGCGATGCCCAGGCCTCGCTGGATTTCATCGCCCCGGACCACATCGAGACCCTGAACATCGCCGCCAGCGTCGACGGCCTGATGGCCAGCCTCGACGCCAACGAAGCCAGCGCCAGCCACGTGGATTTCATCAAGGGCAACGTCAAGGCCCGCACTCGCATGATCGCCCAGTACGCGGTGGCCAACCTGCACAACGGCCTGGTCGTCGGCACCGACCATGGCGCCGAAGCGCTGATGGGTTTCTTCACCAAATTCGGCGACGGCGCTTGCGACCTGGCCCCGCTCTCGGGGCTGACCAAGACCCAGGTACGCCTGCTGGCCAGCGCCCTCGGTGCCCCGGCGACGCTGGTGCACAAACTGCCGACCGCCGACCTGGAAGAGCTGGTGCCGGGGAAACCGGACGAACACGCCTACGGCTGTACTTATGCAGAGATCGACGCCTACCTGATGGGCGAGCCGGTGAGCGAACGAGTGAGGACCCTTGTCGAGCAGACCTACCTCAAGACCGCCCACAAACGCGCACTGCCCATCACCCCCTCGTAGGCGCGGGCTCGCCAGCGAAAAACCCATCGGCACCGCGTACTTCCAGCATGCCCGCGTTATCGTTGTGGTTTTTCGCTGGCCGCGCCTACAGTTTGCTGTTCTCGCGAATGTTCCAGCCGAACCGGATCGGCCCGCCATCCTTGCCTCCATCGGCTTTCTGCGGCTGGTAACTGACTTCCACCTTGGCGAAGTTAAGGCTGATTTCTTCCGTAAGCACATCGTTGGACGCCGCTGCGCGTGCTTCGTAAGAGGCAACCATAACCTCCTTCAAGGTGATCAGCAGATACTCCACACTGCTGTCGCCTCCAGCCTTGCGCACCACAATGCGGGCTTCCGGATAATGCTTGCCGGTAGCACAGGCCATCATCAGGTTTGGCGTGGATTTATCCAGGCTCTTTTCAATCGCGATATTCGCCATATTGACCTTACCGGCGCCGCCGCCCGTGCCGCTGTGCATGGAGCCAGACTGAGACAGGCTCCAGCCCCAGCGGGTGATATCGATTTCATCCCGATGCGCCTGATCCCTGGACTCGCCCTTGATATCTCCCAGCTTCAAAAACATATCGATCGCCATCTTCGGTCCTTGTTTGATCGTTCGCCGGTAGTGGCGCGGGGCGTACTTTTCCCATTCCCAGGATTGACTACAAGGCTCTGAGGCGAGATCGAGAAGTGCCTGTCTTGAAAAAGGAAACCTTCCTACATTCCTGGTGGATATTGATTCTTTACGCTCTGCGCTCTTGAGAATTCTGGAGTAAAGGAATGGCTACCAGCGTATTGAAGGACGGATTCCCCAAGGCCCACCTCACCACCCGTGAGCGGGTAGAAAGCAGCATTGACCTGCGTCGATTGTTTGCTGTGATCGACGCTGATCCGGCGATTGCTGGGGCAGGGGTGGTGTACCTCGATTCACAGTTGTGGCCGGTGACGTTGCGCGAGTTTCAACCGATTTGCAGTGTGCTGCCCAAACGCGTGATTTTGCGCGAGATGCCGAGGTCGATGGCGCGGTTGGATTTTGTCCGGCGGTTGGAGCAGGAGCCTAGGGAATCGCAACTCGTGTTTGAGGCGTTAGGGATGGGGTTCGCATGCGGCAGTGCTATTTTAGGTTGGCTTGTGGCTGTCAGTGGTACCGCTGCAATTCCATTTACTGGCGGTATCAGTTCGGTGGTTGCGGCTGTTGGCTACACATCTGCGACGGCCAGTTTCGTTCAATGCGTTGTGGGTGGGTACCGTGTATACAACGAGTTGACCGATCCCTCGAAAAATCATTTGCTGGACAGTGATCCTTGGTATCAACACGCGACCGCTGCGTTGGACGCTGTTGCGCTTGTTGGTGCTGGTACCTCCTTCTTAACAACTGTCAAACTCGTCAATTTGACGAAGGCAGCCACAGGCAAAGGTTGGTATCAAGTACTCAGGGGGCTTACTCGACAGGAAAGAGCAAAGTTGACGAAGGAGTTATTGAGTATTCAACATCCGCAGTTGACTTCGAAAATGATGAAGTTGAAACAGCTGGCAGGTGATTTACCCAAGCGATTTACCCCTGCGAGTCTTCGTCATGCCACTGTTACCCAGATCAAGGATGTCATAGGTGCCTCATTGACTTCGGGCGGTAGCATTGTAAATGGCAATTTCCGAACGATTGCCGTGGGATTATATGAGGCGTTTGAGGAATGATATTTCTGATGACCTATAAGGAACTCTTGCGTTATTTGAAGCGCTATTTTCCTGTTTCTATGGGGGCACTTTTTGCTCAGGGGCTCACTCTCGTCATCGGCATACCGATGATGATCGACAGTTACTTTGAAGTGCTACCTGTTAGCGAAAGCCTCAGGTATTCCTATTTTTCAGTACTCGTTGCGTCTTTTCTTATCGCCCACTGCAACTTCATGGTTGTCCGTGGCTATCTAGGATGGATCTACATTCCGGTCATCTTGATGCTCTTGTGCTTGGTCGGCGTTCTCCCGACTATCGCCTATCGCCCTCACACAGTTTTCTATGTGTCAGGCATCCTGTTCCCACTGCTCGCCCTGCTATTGCTCAACAGTAAACGCCACCGGGAAGCCCGTAACGAGTGGGTAGAACTGCGCGAAGAACGCCAACGTATCGGTAGAATAATCCGCACCCAACGCCAGAAGAATCGGCGCCAGGAGCGGTTATAAGGCGTTACCGCTCGATCGACCGACTCCACCGCGCATTCCACTCCGGCCGCGCCTGGTTCACCTGGTCCCAGTCAATCGAAATCGCCGTCTGCAAGTAACCCTGCATCGCCTCTACCCGCGCGCGGGTCTTGTCGGTGGTCGGTGTGGTCGGGTTCGACGGGATCTGGTCGCCTTCTTCCAGCGCCGGTGCCTGGGCCTCGGCGGTCAGCAAAAATGCTGCGAGTTTCTGCGCCAGTTCCGGCTGGTCATTGCGTGCAATCACGCATTCAGCCACGTTCAGCACCACCGCGCCTTCCTTCGGTTGCGCATATTCCATCGGCACGCCGAGCAACTTCTGGGTGGTGACCTGGGTCGGGGTAAGGGGGAAGATCGCCGCTTCGTCGGTCTGCACCATCTCGGAGATTTTCGCCGAGCTGGCGATGTATTCCAGTACGTTGGGGCCAACGGTTGTCGGCCAGGCCTTGAAGCCCGGGTCGACGTTGGTTTCATCGCCGCCCTGGATGCGGTTGAACATCAAGAAGCCGTGCAGGCCGAAGGTCGACGAGGCCAGGGACTGGAACACCACTTTGTCCTTGAAGCGCGGGTCGGCCAGGTCCATCCACGAGGTGGGCGCGGCCCAGCCTTTTTCCTTGAACATCTTGGCGTTGTAGCCCAGGCCGGTGACGCCCAGGGTCACGGCCACTGCCTGCTGCTTGATTTTCGCCTTGGCCGGGATCTGCTCCAGGGTCGGGCTCGGCGCCAACGTGTCGCACAGGCCCATGGAGATGGCGCGGTACATGATGCCGTCGTCGAGGAACATCACGTGCATCTGCGGGTTGTCTTTGTTGGCCTGGACCTTGGCGAGGATGTCCGACGAGGTGCCAGGCACGATCACCACCTTGACGTTGTTGGCCTTCTCGAACGCGGGCAGCACCTTGTCGGCGTACACCCGTTCCATGGTGCCGCCGTTCATGCCCAGGTACAGCGTCGGCGCGGCGTTTGCGGTGGTGGTGAGCAAGGCGAGGGACAAGCAGGACAGCGCAATACGGAGGTTCATGGAGGTTTTTCCTCTCAGGCTTGGAAACGACGGATGGAAAACGCTTCGATGGGTTGGCGGCTGGCCCCGTCGCAGACAATCTCTGCCAGGGCTTCACCGACCGCGGGGCCGAGCTGGAACCCGGCGCCGGCAAAGCCGAAACCGTGGAGCAAGCCCGGTTGGGTACTGCTGGGACCGATCACCGGTTCGTGATCGGGTAGGTAACCTTCGGTGCCGCTCCAGGTGCGAATCGCCTGGGCACCCTTGAGGAACGGGTACAACTCGCCGGCATTGCGCAGAATCTCCAGCACTGCGGCCTGGCCAGGGCGCGCCGTCAGCGGGCCGAGGGCAAAACCGCGCCCGCCACCGAGGATGCAATTGCCGCGGGCGACCTGCCGCGCATAAATCCCGCCGCCTTCGACGCCGGTGCTCACGTTCATCACCATCGGCAATGGCTCGGTGACCAGCATCGCCGGATGCGCCGAGGTAATCGGCACCGGCTCGCCAAAGTGCGCGGCGACGGTGCCGGCCCAGGCGCCGGCACAATTGAGTAACCACGGCGCCTGTAAGTGCAGGCCGTTGGCGCAGCGCACCTGAAAGCGCTGGCCGTCATGTTCGACCTGAAGCACTTCGGCCTGCTCGTGGACCGCCGCGCCAAGGCGTTGCGCGGCACGGGCGAAAGCCGGAGACACCAGTCGCGGGTTGGCATGCCCGTCTTCCGGACACAACGACGCACCCACGGCGATATCGCCGACCCAGGGAAAGCGTGCGCGCAGCTCGGTGTAGTCCAGCAATTGCAAGCCCAGGCCAAAGCCTCGGGTGTGCTCGGCATAGGCTTGCAGCGCAGCAAAATCCGCCGCGCTGCGCGCGAGTTTCAGATGCCCGGAACGCACGTACTCGCCGTCGATGCCGATCAACCCCGGCAGGTCGGACCACAGCGCATGCGCGCGTTGCGACAGCGGTAACTGATGCAGCGGCCGGCCTTGTCGGCGCACGCCGCCGTAATTCACACCACTGGAATGCGAGCCGCAAAAATCCCGTTCCACCAAGGCCACGCGCTGGCCCTTCTGCGCGAGCATCAAGGCTGCCGAAGCGCCGACAATGCCGCCGCCGAGTACGATGACGTCGATCATGGCTGCACCTCCACGCCGAACGGCAACGGCTTGATCGGAGCCTGGCCACGCAGGCGGCCGACGTTTTCAACTGCGCGACCGCTGCGCTCGGCGACGATTTCCGCCGCCGCCAGCCCGCACATGCGGCCCTGGCAGCGACCCATGCCGACGCGGCAATGCGCCTTGACCCGATTGATTTCCCAATGGCCTTCATCGACCACGGCGCGCACATCACCGACGCTGACTTCCTCGCAGCGGCACAGGATCAACGCATCCGGCGCCTGCGCGGCCCAGTCTTCAGGAAACGGGAATGCGGTTTCCAGGCCATGGCGAAAGCGCTGGATAGCCGCCAGTTGCTGTTCCAGCTCAGCCGGGCGGCGATGATCGATGGCAATGCCTGAATCTTCCAGCACCGCCAAGGCTGCGCGTTCGCCGGCCATTGCTGCCGCGTCTGCCCCCATGATTCCGGCGCCATCGCCGGCCAGGTACACGTCGCGCACACTGCTGCGTCCGGCGCCGTCGCGTTGCGGCAACCAGGCGCGATTCAACGCGCTCCAGGCAAACTCACAGCCGAGCAAGTCCGCCAGCTGTGTCTCGCTGCGCAAGGCATGGGCAAAGCCCACGGCGTCACATTCCAGCACCTGCTGGTCCCAGCGGATGCCACGCACGCGTTGCTCGCCGTCGATCTGTTGAAGCGTCGCGCCCTGATGCACGGGCACGCCGTGAGCGGTCAGCCAGGCGCGGTAATACAAGCCCTTGGCCAAGGTCAGCGGTTGCCGGAGCAGGGCCGGCACTGCACGGCATTGCGCGCTGAACGGCGCGCTGTCGAGCACTGCCACCACCTGGGCGCCGGCCTTGGCGTACTGGTACGCGACCAAATACAGCAACGGTCCGCTGCCACAAAACGCCACCCGTTCACCAATCGCGCAGCCCTGATACTTCAAGGCGATTTGCGCCGCGCCCAGGCTGTACACCCCCGGCAAGGTCCAGCCCGGGACTGGCAGGATGCGGTCGGTGGCGCCGGTGGCGACGATGATCCGCGCATACTCGACGCTCTCGGCACGCCCGTTATTGAGCATGTCCAGGCGCCCATCCTCGGCGTTCCACACCAGCGTTTGCGGGCGGTAGTCGATCAGCGGCGCGAGTTCATCCAGCGTACGGTGCACGGCCTCGGCCTTGCGCGCCTCGAACCCGTAGATCTGCTTGGCCGTACGCTGGAAGTTTGCCGGCTGGCGCCGATAGATCTGCCCGCCGCCGCGCAGGCTTTCATCCACCAGGCAGGCGTTGATGCCATGGTCGAGCAGGGTGCGCGCAGCGCTGATGCCTGCCGGGCCGGCACCGACAATCACCACCGGCTTCATAGCTGGCGCCCCGGCTCGCGGCTGATCGCCTGGCCTTCTTCCAGCAGCGTCGAGCAGGCCCGCACGCGGCGCCCGTCCTCAAGTCGCACCCAGCAATCCTGGCAGGCGCCCATCAGGCAAAACCCGGCGCGGCGTTCGGCGCTGAAATCACTGCCGCGCAGGTGCTCGGCGCAGGTCAGTACGGCGGTCAGCAACGTGTCGCCGAGCAAGCCGGTGGCGGGTTGTCCGTCCAGGGTAAAGGACAGGGCAGGGCGCGTGGTTTCGGCCAATCGTTTGAACAAGGCCATCAATGTTTCCCCACCAGCACGCGGTCCAGGCCGTAGACCCGGTCGAGCAGAATCATGGTCGCCGCCGTCAGCGCAATCACCAACGCCGACACCGCCGCCATCATCGGGTCGATGGACTCGGTGGCGTACACGTACATGCGCACCGGCAGGGTCTGCGTGGCCGGCGAACTGACGAAGATCGACAGCGTCACCTCATCGAAACTGTTGATGAAGGCCAGCAGCCAACCACCGGCGACGCCGGGCAAAATCATCGGCAGGGTGATCTGCCGAAACAGCGTGAAGCGCCCGGCGCCCAGGGACTCCGCCGCCTGTTCGGCACTGCGGTCAATACCGATCGCCGCTGCCAGCACCAGGCGCAGCACATACGGGGTGATGATCACCACGTGCGCGAGCATCAGCCAGGTGAAGCTGCCGTTCACGCCCATCAGCGCGAACAGGCGCAGCATCGCCACGCCCAGGACCAGGTGCGGAATGATGATCGGCGACAGGAACAACGCGCTGAAAAAGTTGCGCCCCGGGAACGAGTATCGGCTGATCGCCAAGGCCGCCGGCACGGCAATCAAGGTGGCCAGGGTCGCGGCGGTAAACGCCAGGATCAGGCTGTTGTAGAACGCCTGGATAAAGTCGGCACGCTCGAACACTGCGCGAAACCAACGCAGGGAGAAGCCCGAGGTGGGCAGGCTCAAGGTGTTTTCCGGGGTGAAGGCCACCAGGCAGACCACCACCAGCGGCGCCATCATGAACAGCACCACCAGGCCGTGAAAGCCGAGGGCCAAAGGACCGTTTCTGGACATGCGCTTAAACCCCCAGGGACTTTTTATAGCGGCCTTCGACCATGCGGTTCCAGCTCAGCATGATCAGCAGATTGACCAACAGCAGCACCACCGCGATGGTGGCGCCCATGGGCCAGTTGAGTTCCGAGAGGTACTGGTCGTACACCACGGTGGCGACCATTTTCAGGCGTCGTCCGCCAAGCAGGCCGGGAATCGCAAACGAACTGGCGGCCAGGCCGAACACGATCAGGGTGCCGGACAGCACGCCGGGCATCACCTGGGGCAACACGATCCTGCGCATCACCGTGGCCTGGCTTGCACCCAGCGACAGCGCGGCCTGTTCAGCCGACGGGTCGAGCTTTTGCAGCGAGGTCCACACCGGAATGATCATGAACGGCAGCATCACGTGCACCAGCGCGATGATCACTGCGAATGGCGTGTACAGCAGCTTCACCGGGCGCCCGCCGAGGGCCTGGATCACCTGGTTGACCAACCCGTCGGCACCCAGCAGCAGGCTCCAGCCGAAGGCGCGCACCACCACCGAAATCAGCAGCGGCGTGAGGATCAGGATCAGGAAGATCGAGCGCCATGGCGTGCCCATGCGACTGAGGATGTAAGCCTCGGGGACGCCGATCACCACGCACAGCAGGGTCACCAGCGCGCTGATCCAGAAGGTGCGCCAGAAGATCTCGTAGAAGTACGAGTCACTGAACAGCGCCAGGTAGTGGGCCAGGGTCCATTCATCACCCTTGACGCCGACCTGGTAGTCGAACACGTTGAACGACAGCACCAGTGTCAGCCCGAGCGGCAGGATCAGCAGCCCGGTAAACAGCAGCAGGGCCGGCAGTGAAAGCAAATAGCCGCGACTCATGCGTGCACCTCATCCGCCGCCAGTACCCGCAGCAGTTCGGCCTGCCACTCCAGGCCGACCGCCGCGCCGCAGCCCAGCGGCGCGCTGCCGTCATTGCTGCGCACCACGGTGATTTCGCCGAGAGGGGTGTGGATGCGGTACAGCCATTGGCTGCCGAAGAAGTAGCGGTCGAGCACCTTGCCCTGCAGGCGCCCGGCACCGGCTTGCACCAGGCTGATCTTTTCCGGGCGCAGGCTCAGGACCAGTTCGCCGTCGCCGCTTTCGTGGCGCACCTGCGGGATACCCAGTTGATCGTAATCACCGGCGAGCAAATTGGCCTTGCCAACGAAGTCCGAGATAAAGCGCGTGCGCGGGTGTTCGTAGAGCTTGTACGGCGCGTCGATCTGGGTCACGCGGCCGGCCTGCATCACCACCACGCGGTCGCTGATCGACAGGGCTTCGGCCTGGTCGTGGGTCACCATCAACGTGGTGATGCCGACGGCGCACTGGATGCGACGGATCTCGAACTGCATCTCTTCGCGCAGGTTGGCGTCGAGGTTGGACAGCGGTTCATCGAGCAGCAATACCGGTGGTTCGATCACCAGGGCGCGGGCCAGGGCCACGCGTTGGCGCTGGCCGCCGGACAGCTCCCGTGGGTAACGTTCGGCATGGGGTGCCAGGCGCACCAGTTCGAGCACGGTCTTGACCTTGCTGGCGATCTCGGCGACCGGCACTTTGCGCATCTTCAGGCCGAAGGCGACATTGTCGCGCACGGTCATGTGCGGGAACAGCGCATAGCTCTGGAATACCACCCCCAGGCCACGGCTGGCGGGCTTGGCGTGGGTGATGTCGCGCCCGTCGAGCAGGATCTGCCCGGCGCTGACATCGACGAAACCGGCGATCATTTGCAGGGTGGTGGTCTTGCCGCAGCCGGAAGGGCCGAGCAGCGAAACGAACTCGCCTTTTTCCACCGCCAGGTCAGTGGCGACCACCGCGTCGACGGCGCCGTAGCGTTTGCTCAAGGCGTTGAGTTGGAGAAATGCCATGTCTGCGTTCCACCTTTTTTGAGTCGCGTCGAAACGCGCTTTTTTGTTTTGGGCAGATGCGAATGAGGTGTTGCCGGTGCGTTGGCGCTCGATCTTGAGTCGGCTGCCGTTAGTTGTTCATTTCGCCCCTGTGGACGCAGATTAGGACGAAGACTAGGATGGGCGGAAGATGGAATTTCACTCAATGAACTACTTTTTTCGTTTTTATTCACTCACCAGAATTTTATAAGAGGTCACGTGATATGGATTCCACTGAGCGGAATGAAAATGCCCGGGAAGTCGGCGCCGGCGGAGTCTCCCGACTGTTTGCGCTGCTGCGCACCCTGGGCGAGGTGCCGGAAGGTGGCGAACGCGTGACCCAACTTGCGCAACAGGTTGGCCTGTCCCAGCCCACCACTCACCGCCTGTTGCGCAGCCTGATGGATGAGGGCATGGTCGAGCAGGATGCGCGCAGCAAGCGCTATCGCTTGAGCCTGGAGTTTTTCGCGCTGGCGGCGAACGCGGGCAAGACCGGCAACCTGCGCGACCTGGTGCGGCCGAGCATGCTGCGCCTGAGTGCGTCATTGGGTGATTCGCTGTTCCTGCTGGCGCGCAGTGGCTTCGATGCGATTTGCCTCGACCGCAGCGAAGGGCCGTACCCGATCCGTACCTTCACCGGCGATATCGGCGGGCGGGTGGCGCTGGGAGTGGGCCAGGGCAGCCTGGCGATCCTGGCGTTCCTGCCGGAAGAAGAGCGCGAGACGGTGATCCGCTACAACCTGCCACGGCTCAAGGACTTTCACCTGTACGACGAGGTGCTGCTGCGCTCGGAGGTCGAGAACGTGCGCAACCTGGGTTATGCGGCGCGCAATACCGGGGTGCTGGAAGGCATGGCGGGCCTGGCGGTGCCTATCCTCAATCGCGACGGCCACGCGGTAGCGGCGCTGAGTGTGGCGACCATCAGTGATCGGTTGGGGCCGAGCCGCTTGCCAATGGTGGTGGAACTGCTCAAGCGCGAAGCCGCGGCGATCGGGCCGAGGATCAACCCGTTCGATCCGACCCTGCGCAGGCCGTCGCAGACCTTCGGTGGGTAACCCCTCTCCGCCACGATGAAGAACCAGTGTGGGAGCGGGCTTGCTCGCGAATGCGACAGGTCAGTCATGGATATGTCCACTGACACACCGCGTTCGCGAGCAAGCC
>NZ_JASCPP010000141.1:0-13409 GCF_029959745.1 Pseudomonas sp. PS01298
GGCTTGCTCGCGAATGCGATCTGTCAGCAGATGCTTCAGTGACTGAAAGACCGCATTCGCGAGCAAGCCCGCTCCCACAATAGATCCGGTTTCTACAGTGGAAGCGCTGTAATGCTTAGTGCTGCAGGATTTTCTCAAGGAAGTGCTGCGCGCGTTCGGAGCGGGCGCTGATGTCGCCGAAGAACTCTTCTTTCGGGCAGTCTTCGATGATCTTGCCGGCGTCCATGAAGATCACGCGGTCGGCCACTTTGCGGGCGAAGCCCATTTCGTGGGTCACGCACATCATGGTCATGCCTTCGTGGGCCAGTTGCACCATTACGTCGAGCACTTCGTTGACCATTTCCGGGTCCAGTGCCGAGGTCGGTTCGTCGAACAGCATGACGATCGGGTCCATGGCCAGGGCGCGGGCAATCGCTACACGTTGCTGCTGGCCGCCGGAAAGCTGGCCAGGGTGCTTGTGGGCGTGTGCCGACAGGCCGACGCGCTCGAGCAATTGCAGGCCTTTCTTGGTCGCTTCTTCCTTGCTGCGGCCCAGCACCTTGATCTGCGCGATGGTCAGGTTTTCGGTGATGGTCAGGTGCGGGAACAGTTCGAAGTGCTGGAACACCATGCCCACGCGCGAACGCAGTTTTGGCAGGTTGGTCTTCGGGTCGGCGATGGAGGTGCCGTCGACCACGATGTCGCCCTTCTGGAACGGTTCCAGCGCGTTGACGCACTTGATCAGGGTGGATTTGCCCGAGCCCGACGGCCCGCACACCACGATCACTTCGCCTTTTTTAACCTCGGTGCTGCAATCGGTCAGCACCTGGAAGTCGCCATACCACTTGTTGATGTTCTTGATAGAGATCATACGGCAAACCTTTTTTGCAGACGCTTGACCAGCAGCGAGGCGGAAAAGCTGATGATGAAGTAGACGACACCGGCGAAGATCAGGAACTCATTGGAGCGGCCAATGATGTCGCCGTTGGAACGGGCGGAGTTGAGGAAGTCCACCAGGCCCACGGTGTAGACCAGCGAGGTGTCCTGGAACAGGATGATCGACTGCTGCAGCAGCAGCGGGGTCATCTTGCGGAACGCCTGGGGCAGGATGATCAGGCGCATGGTCTGGCCATAGCTCATGCCCATTGCCTGTGCTGCCGCCATCTGGCCCTTGGGGATCGACTGCACGCCGGCCCGCACGATCTCACAGAAGTACGCGGCTTCGAACATCATGAAGGCCACGACACAGGAGGTGAATGCGCCGATCGGGGTGTCTTCGCCGGTGATCCAGCGCAGCACGAACGGCACCGCCAGGTAGAACCAGGTGATCACCAGCAGCAGCGGGATCGAACGGAAGTAGTTCACATAGGCGCCGGCCAGGCGCGACAGCAGTTTGCTGGACGACAGGCGCATCAGCGCGAGGATCGTACCCAGGACGATGCCGCCGACCACGCCCATGACCATCAGCTGCAGGGTCATGACCATGCCGTTCCACAGGCCCGGGATGGCGGGGATGATGCCGCTGAAATCGAAGTCCATTATTTACCCCCCACGGAGATCAGGCCGGGCACCGCGACTTTCTTCTCGACCAGGCGCATGAGCAGCATCAGGCTCATGTTCAGGGTGAAGTAGATCAGCGTGGCCAGGGTGAAGGCTTCAAACAGGTTGGCCGAGAACTCGGCGGTCTGTTTGGTTTGCGCCAGCAGTTCCATCAAGCCGATCAAGGACGCCACGGAGGAGTTCTTGAACACGTTGAGGAATTCCGAGGTAAGCGGCGGAATAATGATGCGGTAGGCCTGGGGCAGCAGCACGTTCCAGTAAATCTGCGGCAGCTTGAAGCCCATGGCGCGCGCGGCAGATTCCTGGCCACGTGGCAGCGCCTGGATGCCGGTGCGCACTTGCTCGCACACCCGGGCGGCGGTGAACAGGCCCAGGCACACGACAACGCTCAGGTAGGCCGAGGTGGTCGGGTTCAGGTCTTGTTTGTACCAGTCTTGCAGGTTCTGCGGCAGCAGGTCGGGTATCAGGAAATACCAGATGAACAGCTGGACCAGCAGCGGTACGTTACGAAACAGTTCCACGTAGCAGGTCGCGATGCCCGATACGATGCGGTTTGGCACGGTGCGCATGACCCCCAGAACGGAGCCCAGCAACAAGGCGATAATCCATGCCACGACAGCGATGGCGATGGTCCAGCCCAGGCCGGCGATGTACCAGTCGAGATAAGTCTCGCTGCCAACGCCAGTGGACTTGAAGAACACGCCCCAGTCCCAGTTGTAATTCATTAGGGTCTCCCCTCGAGATCGATCGATGTACAAGCACCCGCTTGGGGAAGATCCTTTCCCACCTGACGTTGAACGCCAGGCACACACGATCGGCTCGAAAACCGCCAGGTCGAGTGTTCCAAAGTAAAGCCAGCAGGTAGTAACAGACGCCTGAGGGAGGTTTGCTCCCTCAGGAGATAAGGTTAGTCAGAAATCAGATTTTTACGTCAGGCGCTGGCTTGTCGCTTGGGTTAGCGATCAGATCCTTAACCTTGTCGCTCATCGGGAAGTTCAGGTTCAGGCCTTTTGGTGGAATCGGGCTCTCGAACCACTTGCTGTAGATCTTGTTGATTTCGCCGGATTTGTACAGGCCGGTGATGGCGTCATCGACAGCCTTCTTGAACGCTGGATCGTCTTTACGAACCATGCACGCGTAGGCTTCAAACGACTGTGGAGTACCGGTGATGACCCAGTCATCCGGCTTCTTGGCCTTGGCTTCTTCGCCGGCCAGCAGGGCGTCGTCCATCATGAAGGCAACGGCGCGGCCGCTTTCCAGCATCTGGAAGGACTCGCCGTGGTCCTTGGCGGAGATGACGTTCATGCCCATCTGCTTGTCGGCGTTCATCGCCTTGATGATGCGCTCGGACGTGGTGCCGGCGGTGGTCACGACGTTTTTGCCTTTCAGGTCGGCAAAGTCGCTGTAGGACGGCTTGCCATCCTTGTCTTTCTTGACCAGCAGGCGGGTGCCGATTTCGAAGATGTTGACGGTGAAGTCGACTTGCTGGGCGCGTTCGGCGTTATTGGTGGTGGAGCCGCACTCGATATCCGCGGTGCCGTTCTGGATCAGCGGGATACGGGTTTGCGAGGTGACCAGGTTGTACTTGGTCTTCAGGTCGGGTTTGTTCAGGTCTTTTTTCAGGGCTTCAACGATGGCCAGCTGAATGTCGTGGGAGTAGCCCACTGGTTTGCCCGAACCATCCGCGATGTAGGAAAACGGAATGGAGCTGTCGCGGTGAGCGAGAGTGATGGTGCCGGAGTCGTTGATTTTCTTCAGTGTGCCGGTGAGTTCGGCGGCAAAAACTGGAGTGCTGATCAGAGCAGCAGCGATAGCTGCGCCCAAGATATGGGGAACGATGCGCATCAATACTTCCTCGACATTTGTTTTTTTTATGAAGCCGGCTAAACGGCTCTCTTGTACAGCGAATGCCCGTGACGGCTCCTAAGGCGTCCCAGGTAATCGTCAGGAAGTGTAGAGCATGAGTCGTGCCATACCCGAATTAAAAGTCTAAGCGGCTGATTTATAAGCGTATTAACTTTGTGTGACGATGTATTTTCAAGGCTTTGGTCCGGCAAACCGAATGGTTGGGGGTATGTCGTTCGGAAAACCGAATGCCAGCGGGTCAGTATTTTCTGTAGGAACGAGCACGCCTGCGAGGGCATCGACGGGGCTTATTGATCTGCCCGGTGTCTGCATCGCAGGCGCGCCAGCCCTCACAGGGCTATCGACGGCAGGTTTTGCTGTCAGAAGGTGTAGTCGGCCGAGACCACCGCCGCCCGCCCATCGCCAGGCACCGCCCAACCGTTGTTGCGGATGCGGGTCAGGTACTCCTTGTCGAACAGGTTGTTGACGTTCAACTGCAGGTTGAGCTGCTTGTTGACCTTGTAACCGAGCATCGCACGCTGCACCGCATAGCCAGGCGCAGTCGGTGCCCCGGCGGCGCTGACCAGGTACTGCTTGGTCTGCGCCGTGATGCCGTAACCCACCTGGAAGTCGTATGGCAGGTCGTACACCGTCCAGAGGCTGGCCGCATGTTTGGGGGTGAAGGTCAGCGGTTCACCTTTCTGCACATCGATACCGGTGGTTGCCAGGGTGTAGTCGCTGGCGCTGCGCAGTACACGGGTGTTGAGGTAGGTGTAGTTGGCGAAGACCTTCCAGCGATCCGTCAGCGCGCCGCTCAGGCCGAGCGCCACGCCATCGGCACGCGCTTTGCCGTCAAGGGTTTGCGTACCACTCAGGTTGCTCGGGTCGTTATCGGCGACTTTGTAGTTGGTGCGGTCATTGCGAAAGATCGCGCCGGTGACCGACAAGGCATTGTCGAGGAAGTCCCATTTGGTGCCGATTTCATAACTGACCGCGGTTTCCGGGGCGACGTTGCAGTTGTTGGTGGCCGTGCTGGAAGTCTTGGCCGGGGTGTAGCAGCCACCGTTGACGCTGGCTTGCGACGGCGTCTTGCTGTTGCCATAGGCGACATAGAAGCTGCCGTTTTCCACCGGCTTGTAGACCAGCGCCAGGCGGTAGGACGTCAGGTCGTCTGCCTGGCCGTAGCGCACGCCGGGCGTTTCCACGCCGGTGCTGGAATAGGCGTTGCTCACCGAACTGCCGGCGTTGTGCTCGTAACGCAGGCCGCCATTGATTTCCCATTGCGGGTTGAGCTTGAGCGTATCGAAGGCATAGGCGGCGCGGTTGTTCAGTGCTCCGTCGACGTGGGCCGCGCGGGTGAAGTTGACCGGGCCGGTCCAGTCGGAGTTCGGATCGCTGTAGCTGACCGGCGGCGGCACGATCGTGCTGCCGTTGTTGTTCGTCAGCCACTTGCCGGTATCGGCCTGGTATTCCTCGCGGCTGATGGCGATGCCGGTCACCAGCGTGTGGTCGATGAAGCCGGTGCTGAAGTGGCTGGTCACGTCAGTCTGGTTGGTGAACATTTTGTTCTGGGTGTTGCGCTCGTTACCCAATGAGCCACCGGCTGGCTGGAAAAAGCCCGGGCTCAGGCCTGCGGGGCAGGGGGCACCGGTAATCTGGGTGCCGCTGGCCAGGCAACCGGCCTGCGCACCTTCGGGGCCGGAAGCGCGCAGCTCCTGGCGTACGCGCTCGACGCGGGTGAAGTTGCGGACCGACACGGCATCGTTGAAGTCATGTTCGAGCTTGAGGCTGAACGCGTCCGAGGTGATGTTCTGGTCGTTGATGTTGTGGTAACCGTAATAGTCGCTCCAGCCCACGCCCGGCATCGGCTTGCCGTTGTAGATGGGGATGCCGTATTGCGGCGTGTTGTCATCTTTCTGATGTTCATAACTGACGGTCACGCGCGTCGGCGTGCCCAGGCCGAAGGCGATCGAGGGGGCGATGCCCCAACGCGAGTAATCTTCATAATCGCGGCCCGGCACGTCGTTACCATGGGCCATCAGGTTCAAGCGGAATGCCGTGGTGTCGTTGAGTGTCTGGTTGCTGTCCAGGGTGAGGCGCTTATAGCTGTCTGTGCCGATGCCGGCGCTGATCGTGGTTTTGTCGCGCAGTTCCGGGGCCTTGGTGACCAGGTTGATGGTGCCGCCGACAGCGCCCGAACCCGAGTACACCGAGCTGGCGCCGCTGACGACTTCGACCTGCTCCAGGTTGAACGGGTCGGTGCGGCTGTATTGCGCACTGTCGCGCACGCCGTCCACGTAGATATCGCCGCTGGCGGAAAAGCCGCGCAGGTTGATGCTGTCGCCATAGCCGCTGCCGCCTTCACCGGCACCGAATGTGATGCCCGGCACGGTGCTGAGCACGTCGCGCAGGGTCAGCAGGTTTTGATCGTGAATGACTTCCTTGGGCACCACCGTGATGGTCTGCGGCGTGTCGCGCAGCGCTTCGGTGTACTTGGGTGAAGACGGTGCCACCGGGTTGTAGGCACTTTGCGCCTGGCCTTCGATGCTGGTCGCGCCGAGCTGGATCGGCCCGGTGTTGTCGTCTGGTGCGGCATCCCCCGCATAACTGAAGCCTCCCTGCGCAGCCACTGCCAAACCCACTGCCGATGCGAGCAAATGCCGCGTGGAGAGGGGAGCGGAACGGGTGCCGGTCGTCATTGAATGGTCTCTTGTTAGTAGGATTGAGAGGTGGTCGTGTTTGATAACCAATCTCAAATGTAATAGATTGTTACGTAATGTTTCATGAAAGTTTTGTAAGTTTTATCCACCGTGGGGAGACGCAAATGCACAGCACCGAGCCTTCTGATTTGGCCGGTAACCCCCGGGCCTACGCACGGTGGGTGATGCACGCCGCACAATTGGGGGATGCCGACGCGCAGGCCACCTTGGGCCAGTTGCTGCTGGAGGGGCGTGGCATCCAACTGGACCCGGCCTTGGCGCTGAGTTGGTTTCGGATCGCTGCGCGCCAGGGGCATCCGATGGCAATCAATATGATCGGCCGTTGCCTGGAGCATGGCTGGGGCGACGCGATCAACCTGGAACAGGCCGCACGGCATTACCGGCAGGCGGCCGATCTGGGCCTGGATTGGGGGCTGTACAACTTCGGTCAGTTGCTGACCCGTGGCCGCGGCGTCGAGCAAGACCTCGCCGCGGCGTTCCAATTGTTCCAGCAGGCGGCTGCCCAAGGGCACGCCAAGTCGATGAACCTGCTCGGGCGTTTCCACCATGAGGGCGTCGTGGTACCCAGGGATGTGCCGCTGGCACGCCAGTGGTACCGGCGCGCGGCCGAGGCCGGTGATTTCCGTGGGCAATACAACCACGCGGCGGAGTTGGCAGAAGCCGGCGACGAGGCGCAGGCCTGTGTCTGGCTTGAGCGCGCGCTGGTGGGCGCCACGCCGGGCTTCCTGCTGGCGGCTTACCCGGTGCTGCTCGGGTCGGCCTTGCCCGGTGTACGGGACATGGGGCTGCGTTATCAGCGCCAGGCCCTCGAGGCATGAAAAAGCCCCTGGACCTTACGGCACAGGGGCTTTTTTACGACCGGTTGATCAGGCCGCTTCGATCTTGCGGTTCTGCTCGACCTTGGACAGGTAACGTTGCACGTTGTCCTGTTCCTGAGCGGTGGTGAACAGGCCCAGCTTGGTGCGACGCCACAGCACGTCCTCAGGTTGGGTCACCCATTCTTCAGCGCACAGATAATCCACTTCGCGGGTGTACAGGCCGCCACCCAGGTGGTCACCAAGGTCGGCCAGCGATTGCACGCCTTCGAGCAAGCGCCAGGTCCGGCTGCCATAAGTGGTGGACCAGCGGCGCGCGATCTCGCTTGGCACCCAGTCGAACTTCGCGCGAATGGCCTCGGCCAGAGCTTCCGGCGTGGTCATGTGCTCGCCGCCGGGCAGGCTCGCGGTGGCGGTCCAGCTCGGGCGCATCTGCGTGAAGTACGGCGCCAATTGTGCCATCGCCGACTCCGCAAGTTTGCGGTAGGTGGTCAGCTTGCCACCGAACACCGACAGGATCGGTGCTTCGCCCGCGCCGCCGGACAGCGACAGGGTGTAGTCACGGGTGATCGCCGACGGATTATCCGACTCGTCGTTGCACAGCGGGCGCACACCGGAGTAGGTGTGGACGATGTCGTCGCGGCTCAGTTGCTTCTTGAAGTGCGCGTTGACCACCTTGAGCATGTAGTCGGTTTCGCCTTCGGTGATCGCCACTTTCGCCGGATCGCCGGTGTATTCGCGGTCGGTGGTGCCGATGATGGTCAGGTGATTCAGGTACGGAATGGTGAAGACAATGCGCTGGTCTTCGTTCTGCAGGATGTGCGCGTGGGCGCCTTCATACAGTTTCGGCACGATCAAGTGGCTGCCCTGGATCAGGCGGATGCCGTAGGGCGAGTCCAGCTTCAAGTCTTCCTTGATGAACTTGGCAACCCACGGGCCGGCCGCGTTCACCAGGGCGCGGGCGCGGATCGAGAACAGGCTGCCGTCGGCGCGCTCCATGTTCATTTCCCACATGCCGTTGCTGCGGTGCGCGCTGACGCAGCGCGTCTGGGTGTGGATATGCGCGCCTTTTTCACGCGCGGCCATGGCGTTGAGCACCACCAGGCGGGCGTCGTCGACCCAGCAGTCGGAATATTCGAAGCCTTTGGTGATTTCGCTTTTCAGCGGGCTGTCGGCGCCGAACTTGAGGCTTTTGGAACCGGCCAGCTTCTCGCGCTTGCCCAGGTGGTCATAGAGGAACAGGCCCGCGCGGATCATCCAGGCCGGACGCAGGTGCGGTCGGTGCGGCAGGACAAAACGCATTTGCTTGACGATGTGCGGGGCCTTGGCCAGCAGCACTTCACGTTCGGCCAGCGCTTCGCGCACTAGGCGGAATTCGTAATGTTCGAGGTAGCGCAGGCCGCCGTGGATCAGCTTGCTGCTGGCGGAGGAGGTGTGGCTGGCGAGGTCGTCCTTTTCGCAAAGGAATACCGACAAACCGCGCCCGGCTGCGTCTGCTGCAATGCCGACGCCATTGATCCCGCCGCCGATCACGGCGACGTCATAGACTTCGGCAAGCGGTGCAGCAGGCAAGGTAGAAGGGTTCATCGGCTGGCCTCGCGATCTTTTCGTATTGGAATTCGAACATTAATGTTCATTTGCGAAAATGGTAGCTGATAAACGCGCGCACAGCCACCCGACTTCGATTGAAAAAACTCATCGAAGGGCGGGAAAAGGAAAATTTGCGAACATAAACCTGTGGAAGCCCGGTTTGCAGGCGATGGCGATCTCAAGGGCGCTATCGCCGGCAAGCCGGGCTCCTACAGGTGATCGCATTTCGCCAGGAATTACGCAGTCAAATGTGGGAGCGGGCTTGCCCGCGAAGACGATCTCAAGGGCGCTATCGCCGGCAAGCCGGGCTCCCACAGGTTGATCGCATTTCGCCAGGAATTACGCATTCAAATGTGGGAGCGGGCTTGCCCGCGAAGACGATCTCGAGAGCGCTATCGCCGGCAAGCCGGGCTCCCACAGGTTGATCGCATTTCGCCAGGAATTACGCAGTCAAATGTGGGAGCGGGCTTGCCCGCGAAGGCGTCGGTGCAGGCGCCACAGAGATCGAAGGGTCACACGACTTCGAGGCGAACCTTATGCTGATTCAACAGCTGCACCAGCGCGGGCACCGGCTGCTGGTCGGTTACCAGGCAGTCCACCAGGCTGATCGGCCCCAGCCGAATCATGGCATTGCGCCCGAATTTGCTTGAGTCCGCCGCCAGGATCACTTGGCGCGCATTGGCGATGATCGCCTGGGAAACCCGTACTTCCTGATAGTCGAAGTCGAGCAGGCTGCCGTCTTCGTCGATGCCGCTGATACCCACCAGGGCAAAGTCGACCTTGAACTGGTTGATGAAATCCACACTGGCCTGGCCTACCACACCGCCGTCACGGCGCACGTTGCCGCCGGTCAACAGCACGTCGAAGTCGTCCTTGGCGCTGAGCATGGTGGCGACGTTGAGGTTGTTGGTGATGATTTTCAGGTGATTGTGGTTGAGTAACGCGCGGGCGATGGATTCGGTGGTGGTGCCGATATTGATGAACAGCGAGGCATGATCGGGGATTTGCGCCGCGATGGCTTCGCCGATGCGCTGTTTCTCGTCGCGCATCTGGTCGGCACGCATGGCGTACGCGGTGTTTTCGACGCTGGAGTCATAGGCTGCGCCGCCATGGTAGCGGCGCAACAGATTGGCGTCCGCCAGCTGGTTGATATCGCGGCGGATGGTTTGCGGGGTGACAACGAACAGCTGCGCCATTTCCTCGATACTGACGTAGCCGCGTTCGCGGACCAGTTCGAGGATTTGTTGCTGGCGGGGAGGCAGATTCATGGGGCGTCCTTTGGGCTGCCATACAAAAGTGGCCCATGATGACGCAGGAATCCGCTCCCTGCCAGTTACAACCCTATCGCCGTCCGGCGCTTGGCTTATTCAGCGCCTTCGTGGGGTTCCCAGTCGCGGGTGCGGCTGACTGCTTTCTGCCAGCCGGCATACAGCTTCTCTTTGGCGACTTCGTCCAGTTGCGGTTCGAATTCGCGCTCGATCACGGCCTTGCCGCGCAGTTCGTCAAGGCTGCCCCAGAACCCGCAGGCCAGGCCGGCCAGATACGCCGCGCCAAGCGCCGTGGTCTCGCGCATTTGCGGGCGCTCGACCTGGGTGCCGAGGATGTCGGCCTGGAACTGCATCAGGAAGTTGTTGGCGACCGCGCCGCCGTCCACGCGCAGGGCCTTGAGGCGTTCGCCGGAGTCTTGCTGCATGGCGTCCAGTACGTCGCGGGTCTGGTAGGCAATCGACTCCAGGGCTGCACGAATAATGTGATCCACGCGTACGCCGCGGGTCAGGCCGAACAGCGCGCCACGGGCATACGGGTCCCAGTACGGAGCGCCCAGGCCAGTGAACGCCGGGACCAGGTACACGCCGTTGCTGTCTTTGACCTTGCCGGCGAAGTATTCGGTGTCGGTGGCGTCGGCGATGATCTTCAGCTCATCACGCAGCCATTGCACGGTGGAGCCACCGTTGAACACCGCGCCTTCGAGGGCGTAAGCCACTTCGCCACGCGGGCCGCAGGCGATGGTGGTGAGCATGCCGTGCTTGGACTTCACCGCCTTGTCGCCGGTGTTCATCAGCAGGAAGCAGCCGGTGCCATAGGTATTCTTGGCCTGCCCGGCTTCGACGCACATCTGGCCGAACAACGCAGCCTGCTGGTCACCGGCGATACCACCGATGGCGATGCCGCTTTTGGTGCGGCCGTAGATTTCCGAGGAGGATTTCACTTGCGGCAGCATTTCGCGCGGCACGTCGAGAATCTCCAGCATCTTCGCATCCCACTCCAGGGTGTGGATGTTGAAAAGCATGGTGCGCGAGGCGTTGGTGTAGTCGGTGACGTGGGTTTTGCCGCCGGTAAATTTCCAGATCAGCCAGCTGTCGATGGTGCCGAACAGCAGTTCGCCGTTGCGCGCCCGCTCGCGGCTGCCTTCGACGTTGTCGAGGATCCACTTGAGCTTGGTGCCGGAGAAGTACGGGTCGGTCACCAGGCCAGTGGTGTCATTGATGTATTGCTCGTGGCCGTCGCGCTTGAGCTGCTGGCAGATCTCGGTGCTGCGGCGGCACTGCCAGACGATGGCGTTGTAAATCGGCCGGCCGGTGATCTTGTCCCACACCACGGTGGTTTCACGCTGGTTGGTGATACCGATGGCGGCGACCTGGTCATGGTGCAGGCCGGCTTGTGCCAGGGCCTCGACCATCACCGCGCTCTGGGTGGCGAAAATTTCCATCGGGTCGTGTTCGACCCAGCCGGCTTGCGGGTAATGCTGAGTGAATTCACGCTGGGCGGTGCAGACCACGTTGGCGTCACGGTCGAAGATGATCGCGCGCGAACTGGTGGTGCCCTGATCAAGGGCAATGATGTAGTTCTTATTCTCGATATCGGTCATGTCAATTGCCTTGGACGAAATAAGGAAGTCAGAAATCAGCCTGGACCGCGAAGGGCAGGGGCCCAGGCTGGCGCTTTCAGGAAATACGGGTCTTGCCGTTGACAGCCGTGTCAGGTGTTTCAGCTATAGCAGGTGCGGCGCTCGGCAGATGACGGGCAATCAGCCCGCGATAGGCCGCAGCACCGAGGCATGCGCCGACAATCGGCGCGAAAATCGGAACCAGGAAGTAAGGAATATCACGGCCACCGGTAAAGGCCATTTCACCCCAGCCGGCGAAAAAGGTCATCAGCTTGGGCCCGAAATCCCGCGCCGGGTTCATCGCAAAGCCGGTCAGCGGGCCCATGGCGCTGCCAATCACGGCAATCAGCAAGCCGATGAGCAGCGGTGCCAGCGGGCCGCGTGGCAGGCCGTTGTTGTCATCGGTGAGGGCCATGATCACGCCCATCAGGATCGCGGTAATGACCACTTCCACCAGGAACGCTTGGGCAGTGCTCAGCAGCGCATGGGGGTAGGTGGAGAACACCGAGGCCAATTCCAGGCTGGCTTGTGAGCCGCGCACCATGTGGTGGGTTTGTTCGTAATCGAAAAACAGATTGCTGTAGAGGGTGTACACCAGGGCTGCCGAGCAGAAGGCGCCGGCGATCTGGGCCAGGATGTAGAAGGGCAGTTTACGTTTTTCGAAATCGGCGAAGATGCACAGGGCGATACTGACCGCCGGGTTGAGGTGGGCCCCGGAAATACCGGCGCTCAGGTAGATCGCCATGCTGACGCCGACCCCCCAGATGATGCTGATTTCCCACAAGCCAAAGCTGGCACCCGCGACCTTGAGCGCAGCGACACATCCCGTACCGAAGAAGATCAGCAGCGCAGTCCCCAGGAACTCGGCCATGCATTGGCTCGAAAGTGAAGGCTGTTGAAGAGCAGTTGTCATGGAAAACCTCAATTGTTGTTCTTGTCTGGCGTTTGACCTCAACGGGTCATGCGCGATTTTCACCGTGGTGGGGATCCCCATCTCCGCCACGGCTTACTGCTCGAAACACGTAGGTGTATTGCTACAGTATTCGGAAACGAAAAAATATAGACAAGAATCACGGCTGTCAAAGGTCGAAAGTGAACGGTCGGTCACTTTCCAACTATTGGTCTGGTGAATGATCATGAGGCGCCCTCTGAAGCGATAGGTCACGAGCGCGCGCACTAGAGCGTTTCGCACGGGCTTGGCTTAGAATTGGTGCTCTGTCTGCCACGCCCGGAGAGGTCATGACACCTGCATTGGATTTGTTGAAAAAAGTTCGTGCCGAACATCGCATCCACAGTTATGAGCACGATCCGAAGTCCGCCTCCTATGGCCTGGAGGCCGCGGAAAAATTGGGCTTGGACCCGGCGCAGGTGTTCAAGACCTTGCTCGCCAGCAGTGAGAAGGGCGAACTGTTGGTCGCGGTGGTGCCGGTCGTCGGAAGTCTGGATTTGAAAGCGCTCGCCCAGGCGGCGGGGGTCAAGAAAGCCGAAATGGCCGACCCGGCTGCGGCGCAACGCTCCACCGGTTATTTGCTCGGCGGTATCAGCCCGCTGGGCCAGAAAAAGCGCCTGCGCACCTTTATCGATATGACGGCGCAGCAATTTGCGACGATTCACGTGAGTGCAGGGAGAAGGGGATTGGAGGTCGAACTGCCCGCAGCGGTGCTGGCCGAACACACCCAGGCCAAGTTCGCGCCGATAGGCCGGGCCTGATCTCAGGCCGGTGCAGATCCAATGTGGGAGCGGGCTTACTCGCGAAAGCGGTGTGACAGTCAGAGATGCAGTGACTGATGTAGCGCATTCGCGAGCAAGCCCGCTCCCACATTTCGATAGGGTTTTGTCAGTTCGTTGGGCTGTAAGGGCGCATGCTGCGTTCGGAGGGATTTGTCGAACACACCCAAGCCAAGTTCGCGCTAATAGGCCGGGCCTGATCTCAGGCCAATGCAGATCCAATGTGGGAGCGGGCTTGCTCGCGAAAGCGGTGTGACAGTCAGAGATGCAGTGATTGATCAAGCG
>NZ_JASCPP010000142.1:0-13062 GCF_029959745.1 Pseudomonas sp. PS01298
CCCGTTGGAGTGCGCAGCGCTCCCGCTTTTCTTGGGGCCGCTACGCAGCCCAACGGGGGACAAGCCCCCTCACCACAGGAAAACCAAGGCCACTGGATAAGTTCTCCCTCCACAGGAAAACCAAGGCCTCTGGATAAGCCCTCACTCCACAGGAAAAACCAATGCCACTGGCTAAGCTCTCACTCCACAAGAAAACCAAAGCCAATGGATAAGCCCTCTCACCACAAGAAAAACCTAGCCACAGGACAAGCCCCCATGCCACAAGCACACATCACCCCAGGGCAATCACACAACCCTCGTTAAACGTGGAGTAAGCCGATGTTCGATCTCCTGAGCTTCAGCGATCAAGGCTGGGGCAATGCACTGCTCAAGGGCTTGTGGATGACCCTGCAGATCTCCGCCGGCGCGTTTGCGGTAGGGCTGTTGATCGGCCTGGTGGTGGCCTGCGCCAAGCTCAGTGCACCCCGGCCGATTGCCTTGCTGATGCGCGGCTACACCACACTGTTTCGTGCCGTGCCGGAACTGCTGCTGATCCTGTTGCTGTATTACGCCGGGTCCATGGGCCTGAACGCGCTGATGCTGTGGCTGGGGTTTGCGCAGGTGAACATTAGCGGTCCGCTGGTGGCAATCCTGGTGCTGGGGCTGGTGCAGGGCGCCTACGCGTCGGAGATCTTTCGCGCGGCGATCCTGGCGATTCCCCATGGCCAGATCGAAGCGGCGCGGGCCTTTGGCTTGAGCGGGTTTGGCCTGTTTCGCCGGGTGACCTTGCCGATCATGGCGCCGTACGCCTTGGCCGGCATGTCCAACCTGTGGATCAACCTGATCAAGGACAGCGCCTTGATCAGCGTGGTCGGCACCAACGAATTGCTCTACACCGCCAAGCAGGCGGCCGGTTCGACCCGGCAATACCTGTTGTTCTACCTCGCGGCCGCCGCCTTGTATTACCTGGTGACGCTGGCTTCCAACTACCTGTCCGGGCGCCTGGAGCGACGTATTCGTCGCTGGATGCCGGTTGTCGAGTGAGCCGCCCATGCCTGAATGGATAAGTTATTACGCCGCACTGATCGCCAAGGGCTTGCAGACCACCTTGTCGCTGCTGGTCATTTCAGCGCTGCTGGGCTTTGCCCTGGCGGTGGGGGTGGCGTTGGCCCGCCTGTCGCGGCGCAAATGGCTGGCACGTGCCGCATTGGCCTACACCAGTGTGCTGCGCGGCACGCCGCTGCTGATCCAGATCTACATTTTCTACTACGGGCTGGGCAGCTTGTTCGCGCAGTTCCCGATGATCCGGGGCAGCTTTCTCTGGCCGTTCTTGCGCGACGGCTATTGGTACATTGTGTTCGCCTTGGTGCTGTCGGTGGGGGCCTATGTGGGTGAGGTGATTCGCGGCGGCCTGCTGGCGGTGCCCAAGGGCGAGATGGAAGCCGCCTCGGCCTTCGGCATGACCCCGCGCCAGGCCCTGCTGCGGGTGCGCCTGCCACGCGCGATGCGCCTGTTGCTGCCGACCCTGGCCGGGGAAACGGTGATGCTGCTCAAGTCCACCGCGCTGGCCTCGACCATCGCCGTGGTCGACCTGCTCGGCGCGGCCAACGTAGTGCGTGCGCAAACCTTGCAGATCTATCAGCCGTTGCTGTTGGTGGCCGGGGTTTACCTGTGCCTGACCTTCCTCATCGAAGGCGTCTATGCCATCGCCGAACGCCGTGGCACGCCGCTGCGCAGGTCAGTCGGATGAGCCCGGATCGCTCGCTGCAGGGGATTGCCCTGTGCTCACTGGCCTATGCGTTCCTGGCGCTGCAGGACGCGGTGATCAAATGGCTGGTGGCCGATTATTCGGTGTTCACCATTCTGTTCTGGCGCAGCCTGGTGGTGGTCGCGGCGTGCGTGGTCGCCGGGCGCATGGGCTTGTTGCGCCGGGCGTGGACTTCGGTGAGCCGCCGGCTGCTGATCATCCGCGGGCTGTTGTCGTTGCTCGCCTGGCTGCTGTATTACACCGCCGCCAAGGACCTGACCCTGGCGGAAATGACCACGTTGTATTTCTCCGCGCCGATCATGGTCACGTTGCTCGCGGCGTTGATCCTCAAGGAGCGCGCCAGCCGTGGCCAGTGGATCTCGCTGCTGATCGGCTTTGTCGGCGTGGTGATTGCGTGTCGTCCGAGCAACATGCTCGACCCGTTGCCGATCGCGCTGACCCTGGCGGCCGCGCTGTGCTGGGCGTTTACCTATATCCAGCTGCGCCAGGTCGACCCGACCACCTCGGTGCTGGAGCAGATGCTGATCACCAATGTGGTGTTTGTGGTGTGCATGGCCGTGACCTTGCCCTGGACCCACACGCCCGCGCCGTTGCCGTCGTGGCTGGGCATGTTGGCGGCGGGGCTGGTCGGCGGTATCGGCCAGTTTCTGCTGTTTGCCAGCTTCCGCCGCGCGACCGCGACGCTGCTCGCACCGTTCGAATACACCGGGCTGATCTGGGCGTTCCTGTTGTCGAGCCTGATCTGGGGCACCTCGATGGATATCTCGCTGATCATCGGCGCAGTGTTGATCGCCGTCAGCGGCACCCTGGCCATGCTCAGTGCACGGCACCCGGTGTCACAGGACGTGGTCGGCGCCGAATGCTCCGTGACGCAACCCCTGTACCCAGCAGCGGCAGATGTGCAGCCCGTTGGCGGGGCTGAAGGTGCCGGGGTTGAGGCACCCCTCGAGCCAGAGTCCGTCGAGCATCGCCGATAGGCCGATGGCGGCGAGGTGGCTGTCGTGGATCACCAGCTGCTCGCTGCGGGCCAGGTCGTCGAGCAGTTGCTGGATCAGTCCGAGGTAGGCGCGGTAGCTGTTTTCGTGGGACTGGTTCACGTGGGGCGAGTGACGGATCAGGCTCCAGAACACCACCCACACGCCGAGCAGGTCGGGGTCCATGACCCGTGGCGAAAACGACGCGCTGAGGAACGCATCCAGGCGCGCGGCGGCGCCTTCGACCCGTTCGACCTGTGCCCACAGCGCGCTGGTCAACTCATTGGCCAGCTTGTGGTAGGTCTCGGCGATCAGCGCGTCAATGCTGCCGAAGTGGTGGTTGAGCAAGCCCACCGACACGCCGGCCTCGGCGGCAATCCGGCGCACCGAAATCCCGGCGTGGCCGTCGCGGGCAAGGCAGGTGAGGGTGGCGGCAATCAGCAGGTCGCGGCGTTCGTCAGGGTCGGCACGGCGCAATTTTGCAGGGGGTGTGGTCACGGCAATGCCCTTGAGGAAAGACCAGAAGGCTCAGGTTAGTTGAACATGTGTTCAATCTCTAGCGGTTAATTGATCAGAGGAGGGCAAGGCATGGCAAAAGACCTTTCGTGGCAGGTGCCCGGTGATGCCGGCAACCTGCTGCACATCGGCGCCTGGCGCTTTGAAGGCGACGGCAGTGGCCCCCGCGTGCATCTGCAGGCCGGCGTGCACGCCGATGAAATCGCCGGGATGCTGGTGCTGCACCAGTTGCTGCCGCGCTTGCAGGCGTGTCAGGACCAAGGCCTTCTCAGGGGCTGCGTGACCGTGGTGCCGCAGGCCAACCCGTTCGGCATCGGCCAGTTTCGCCAAGGCAAATTACTCGGGCGTTTTCATGAGGCCACCGGGCAGAACTTCAACCGCGCCTTCGACCATTCGCTGGCCATGCAGCGCCCGGCCAGCAACCTCGCGCAGTGGCAGAAAAGCCTGGTGCAACTGGCCGCCGACGCCGACCTGGTGCTGGACCTGCATACCGACGATGAAGCCTTGCCGTACCTCTATATCCACCGCAGCTTCTGGCCGGAACAGGGCCTGGCGCTGGCGGCGGCGTTGCAGGTGGACGTGGTGATCGTCTGGGATGACGGCGGCGACGGCTCTTTCGAAGAAACCATCATCAACCACGCCGCGCCGCAGTTGGCCGCCACCCTCGAGTTGCGCGGGCAGGCCGATGTCAGCGATGCCTTGGCGCGCCAGGACGCCGACGCCTTATGGAACTGGCTGTGCATCAGCGGCGTGATCGATGCGGTCGCGACCATTGGCGAATGGCAGGGCGAGGTGGTGGACATGGGCTGCATGGAGACGATCCTCGCGCCACGTACCGGTGTGCTGGTGTTCGAAAAATACCTCGGCGATTGGGTCGAAGAGGGCGAGCGCTTCGCACGGATCATCGGGCGTCCCGGCGACCCTGGCTCCGAAGTGTTGCTGCACGCGGCGCAGCGCGGACGCATGGTCACCGGCCACCGTGAGCGCCTGGTCGCCCAGGGCTCGGTGGTGGCCAAATTCACCGGCACGCGCTTGTCCGACAGCTACAGCGGCGGCGTGCTGGACCCGTAGGCGATCAGAGGTCGAAGCGCGAGCCGCGCCTTTTCAGGCGGCGCATGGCACTGTCCAGGTGCGCCCGCGCGCTCGCCGGGTCGCCCTCGCGCATCTGCGCATACGCCATCTGCGCCACCTGGGGGTCAATCGGCTTCAGCGGTTGACCACTGGCCATGGCCTTGAGCTGTACTTCGGCGGCACGCTCCAGGTAGTAGATGTCATCCCAGGCTTCGGCGATCGTCGGCGCGACCACCATCACCCCGTGGTTTTTCAGGAACAGGATATCGGCATCGCCCAGCGCCGCCGCGATGCGTTGACCCTCGCGGTGGTCCAGGGCCAGGCCGTTGTAGTGCGCGTCGACCACTGTGCGTCCATAGAACTTCAGCGCGGTCTGCCCCAGCCACAACAGCGGCGGGCCTTGCAACAAGCACAATGCAGTGGCATTGGGCATGTGCGTGTGGAACGCGGCCTTGATGCGCGGCTGCTGCTGGTGCAATTGCGCATGGATGTAGAAGGCCGTCGCTTCCGGCGTGCCCTCGCCATCGATCACATTGCCGGCGAAATCGCACACCAGCAGATGGGACGCGGTGATCTCTTCGAAGGCATAGCCGAACGGGTTGACGAAGAACAGCTCGTCATGCCCCGGAACCGTCGCTGAAAAGTGATTGCAGATACCTTCTTCCATACCGTGCAGCGCCGCCAGTTGCAGGCACGCGGCCAACTCCACCCGCGCGTCGATGGCAGCCACGCTGTCGAGGTTGAAGCGCCCGGCACGCGGGCCCAGGGAGGAGGGCGTAAAGGTATGTGCCATGGCTCACCACCCCAGGGACTTGAACAGCCCGGGCACGCCGTCAAGGGTCGGCAGGATGGCGTCCGGCGTGTAGTCGGCCAGCAACTGGCGGCCGGTGCCACGGTCGATCCAGACACAACGAAAGCCGATGTCCCGTGCGGCGGCGTGATCCAGGTGCGGGCTGGCGCAGATATGCACCACTTGGTCGAGGCCGACGCCGAGCTGCTCGTGCGCGTAGTCGAACAAGCGTCGATTGGGCTTGTAGGCGCCGGCCTGTTGGGCGGTGATGACGCGGTCGATGTGGCCACCCAGTTGCGCGACGTTGCCGGCAATCACATCGTCGTCCGTGTTGGAGACGATACACAGCTTGTAGCCCAGCGCCTTGAGCTGCTGGAGCGTTCCCGGCACTTCGGGGAACGGTGGCATGGCACTGATGCTGTCGGTGAGCAACGCGCTGTCGCTGGCATTGGCGGGCAGGCCCAGTTCCTTGAAGGCCAGCTGCAGGCTCAAGCCCGCCAGGGTGCGGAAGCTGCGATGCGGTGGGGTTTGCTCCAGGGTATGTTCGTGGCGGTCATACACGCTGAGCAGCGTGTCGGGGTCGACCGAATGTGCGCCTTTTTCCGCAAGGATGCGCTCGATGGCGGCGCGCAGGCCTTCGTCCCACTGGATCAGCGTGCCGTAGCAGTCAAAGGTCAGCCAGAGCGGGCGCGGGGAATGTTCAAGTGGCATGGGGCACCTGTCGAAAAGAGTGAGTGACCGGGTCAGCTTAGGAAACCTGGCGGTCAGTGGGAAATTAAATTAACCTCTCCATCTCAGTTGAATTGTCGATATGAGGGGCGCCAGCATGTTGGATCTCGAATTGCTGCATACCTTGGTCTGCGTGGTGGACGAGGGCAGCTTCACGCGCGCCGCCGAGCGTGTGCATCGCACCCAATCCACGGTCAGCCAACAGATTCGCAAGCTCGAAGACAGCGTCGGCCAGGTCTTGCTGGTGCGTGATCGCTCCGGCCAGCAGGTCAGTGCCACCGAGCACGGCGAATTGCTCACCCAGTACGCGCGACGCCTGTTGAACCTGTCCCGTGAAGCCCGCGATGCGTTGAACACCGAGGCCCGCCTGGTACCGGTGCGCTTGGGCGTGCCGGAGGATTTCGACGCCACGCGCATGGCCTCGATGCTCTCCGGTTTTGTGCGCGCGCGCCCTGAAGCGCGGCTGGAAACAGTCAGCGGCATGAGCACCGATCTGCGCCGTCAGTTGGAGAACGGAGAAATCGACATCGCCCTGGTCAAGCGCGAAGCCGGCAGCGGCGAGTGTCACGCCAGTTGGCCGGAGCCCTTGGTGTGGGTCTGCGGACACGGCCAGGACCTGCAGGTCGAAACGCTGCCCCTGGCATTGTTCCCCCAGGGCTGCATCTACCGCCAGCGGGCCATTCGTACGCTGGACAAGGCCCGGCGCAGTTGGCGCGTGGCGTTCGGTAGTCACAGCCTGACCGGGATTCAAGCCGCCGTAACCTCGGGGTTGGGCCTGAGCATCCTGCCCAGGAGCGCGGTGCTGCCGACTCACCGCATCTGCACCGAACTACCGCCAGTGCCGCCCTCGGAACTGGCGCTGGTCAGTGGTGTGGAACGCCTGAGCGCCACCCATCAAGGCTTGATCGACTGCCTGCGCGACCAACTGTCAGCAGTCGGCTAGCGTACGTTTTCCCTCAGCCAAACCCCTCCCTTAGCCGCTCCCGATCAACCAGCCTCCCATCGAGCCGATCAGGCCAGGCTTTCCCGGACTGGCACGACTACCACCTCGCGTGAAACTTTCTCCCTCAATTGCACGGAGCTGGAGCGTTTCTGGCAGATCGCCATGATTAAACGTTTCACCAGCCGATAAATGGCCGACGCAAGCGCTTGAGTAAGCAAATGTATCTGACATAGAGTCGGCAGCACTCGACTACAAAAATAATAAACGCAGGAGCTCATTCATGAGCCTTGAACCCTTGCTTGAGATGCAGGGCATCAGCAAGACCTTCAACGGTCTGCGCGTGCTCAAGAATGTCGGCCTGAAAGTCTACCCCGGCGAAATCCACGCCTTGATGGGGGAGAACGGCGCCGGCAAATCGACGTTGATGAAAATTCTTTCCGGCGCTTACCAGGCCGACTCCGGCGGCGAAATCCGCATCGCCGGCCAGCCTGTCGCCACCTTCACACCCGCCACCGCCAAAGCCCTCGGCATCGCCGTGATCTATCAGGAACTGAGCCTGTGCCCGAACCTGAGCGTGGCCGAGAACATCTACCTGGGCCGTGAATTGCGGCGTGGCTGGACCATCGACCGCAAGGGCATGCAGGCCGGTTGCAGCGAAGTGTTGCAACGCCTGGGCGCGGAGTTCACCCCGGCCACCCCGGTCAGCAGCCTGTCGATTGCCGAGCGCCAGTTGGTGGAAATCGCCCGCGCGCTGCACGCCCACGCCAGGATCCTGGTGATGGACGAACCGACCACGCCACTGTCATCCCGCGAGACCGACAGGTTGTTCGCGCTGATCAAGCAACTGCGCAGCCAGGGCCTGGCAATCATCTATATCAGCCACCGCATGGCCGAAATCTACGAGCTGTCGGACCGCGTCTCGGTACTGCGGGACGGCCAGTACATCGGCGAACTGACCCGCGACGCGCTGTCGGCCGAGGTCCTGGTGAAGATGATGGTCGGCCGCGACCTCTCCGGTTTCTACAAGAAGGAGCACGCGGCGTACAACCCTGGCAACGTGGTGATGCGCGTACGTGACATGGCCGATGGCAAGCGTGTGCGCCATTGCAGTTTCGACCTGCACGCCGGCGAAGTGTTGGGCATCGCCGGGCTGGTCGGGGCAGGGCGCACCGAGCTGGCGCGGCTGATCTTCGCCGCCGACCCGCGCACCTCCGGGACCCTCGAAGTGGTCGGCAAGACCGTCACCCAGTTGCGCAACCCGGCGGACGCGATTCGCGCCGGCGTGGTCTACCTCACCGAAGACCGCAAGGCCCAGGGCCTGTTCCTGGACATGAGCGTGGCCGACAACATCAACGTCTGCGCCTGCGTGCCGGACGCGCATGCCGGGGGCGTGCTGGACCGTGGCCACGCCGCGCAACGCGCGAAGGCTGCGATCCAGTCACTGTCGATTCGCGTGGCATCGGGCAAGGTCAATGTCGGCGCGCTGTCCGGCGGCAACCAGCAGAAGGTCTTGCTGGCGCGGCTGCTGGAGGTCAAGCCGCACGTGCTGATTCTCGATGAGCCCACCCGGGGCGTGGACATCGGCTCCAAGTCAGAGATCTACCGCATCATCAATCAACTCGCGCAAGCGGGCGTGGGCATCGTGGTGATTTCCAGCGAGCTGCCGGAAATCATCGGTACCTGCGACCGCGTGCTGATCATGCGTGAAGGCCAGTTGGTGGCCGAAGTCGGCGGGGCCTCCGGCCACGTCATTTCCCAGGAACGTATTATTGACCTCGCCACCGGTGGCGATCAGGTGGTTGCCCATGGCTGATTCGATGATTGCAACACCCGGCAAGGCCGAGCGCGCCCGCGAACTGATGCGCACGGTGGGCATGCTGCCGGTGCTGATCCTGCTGCTGGTGGGCTTTGCCCTGGCCAGCGAGAACTTCCTGACCGTGCAGAACCTTTCGATCATCACCCAGCAGGCGTCGGTCAACGTGGTGCTGGCGGCGGGCATGACGTTTGTGATTCTGACCGCAGGTATCGACCTGTCGGTAGGCGCGATCCTCGCAGCCTCGGCCGTGGTGGCGCTGCAAGCGTCGATGTCGCCGCAGTTCGGCATGTTCGGGATTGCCGCCGGCATCGGTTTTGGCCTGTTGCTGGGCCTGGTCAACGGTGGCTTGATCGCCTTCATGCGCCTGCCGCCGTTTATCGTCACCCTCGGCGCGCTCACCGCGATGCGTGGCCTGGCGCGGCTGTTGGCCGATGACAAAACCGTATTCAACCCCGATCTGCCGTTTGCGTTTATCGGCAATGACTCGATCCTCGGCGTGCCCTGGCTGGTGGTCATTGCGGTGGCGGTGGTGGCGCTGTCGTGGTTCATCTTGCGCCGCACGGTGATGGGCGTGCAGATCTATTCGGTCGGCGGCAACCCCGAAGCCGCACGGCTTTCCGGGATCAAGGTGTGGAAGGTGCTGCTGTTCGTCTACGCCATGTCCGGCGCGCTGGCCGGGCTGGGGGCGGTGATGAGTGCTTCGCGCCTGTTCGCCGCCAATGGCCTGCAACTCGGACAATCCTATGAGCTGGATGCGATTGCCGCGGTGATCCTCGGTGGCACCAGCTTTACCGGTGGCGTCGGCACTATCGGCGGCACCTTGATCGGCGCGCTGATCATTGCGGTCCTCACCAACGGCCTGGTGCTGCTGGGGGTGTCGGATATCTGGCAATACATCATCAAGGGCATCGTGATCATCGGCGCGGTCGCGCTGGATCGCTATCGCCAGTCCGGTGCACGGACCTGAGTTCACCCCCATAACAATCACAAGAGAGACCCGCATGAACCTTAAACGCATCTTTCCCGTCATGGCCTTGGCTGCGCTGATGTCCCAAGCCGTCGAAGCCCGCGAACTCAAGGCCCTGGGCATCAGCATGGGCTCGCTGGGCAACCCGTATTTCGTGACCCTGGCCGATGGCGCCAGCGCGCGGGCCAAGGAGCTGAACCCGAATGTGAAGGTCACTTCGGTGTCGGCCGACTATGACTTGAGCAAGCAGTTCTCGCAGATCGACAACTTCATCTCGTCCAAGGTCGACCTGATCCTGATCAATGCCGTCGACCCGTCGGCCATGGCTTCGGCGATCAAGAAAGCGCGAGATGCCGGCATCGTCGTGGTGGCGGTGGATGTGGACGCCAAGGGCGTCAACGCCACGGTGCAGACCGACAACGTCGAAGCGGGCAAGCTGGCCTGCCAATACCTGGTGGACAAGCTCGCGGGCAAGGGCAACGTGATTATCCAGAACGGCCCGCAAGTGACCGCCGTGACCGACCGCGTCAAAGGCTGCAAGGCCGCGCTGGCCAAGGCCCCGGACATCAAGGTGCTGTCCGACGACCAGGACGGCAAAGGTTCGCGCGAAGGCGGGCTGAACGCGATGCAGGGATACCTGACGCGCTTCCCGAAAATCGACGGCCTGTTCGCGATCAACGACCCGCAAGCCATCGGCAGCGACCTGGCGGCCAAGCAGCTCAAGCGCAGCGGTATCATCATTACCTCGGTGGACGGCGCGCCGGATATCGAGAACGCGCTGAAGACCGACTCGCAGATCCAGGCCTCCGCCAGCCAGGACCCATGGGCCATGGCGCAGACGGCGGTGAATGTCGGCAATGACCTGCTCAACGACAAAGCCCCGGCCGAAGCGGTTACCCTGCTCACGCCAAAACTGATCACCCGCGACAACGTCGGCACGTACAGCGGCTGGTCGAGCAAACATTGATTCATTGAGAGGAACAGCGTCGTGGTCACCATGGATGACGTGGCAAGCAGGGCCGGGGTGTCGTCGTCGACCGTGTCCCACGTATTGAACGGCACACGCAAAGTCAGCCCGGCAACGGTGCAGGCGGTGCAGCGTGCGATCCAGGAGCTGGGGTATGTCCCCAACACCCTGGCGCGCTCGCTGGCCCGTTCGAGTACCAGCACGATTGGCGTGGCGATTTCGGCGCTGTCCAACCATTACTTCAGCGAGACCGTGCACGCGATTGAAACCGAGTGCGCCCGGCACGGCTACATGATGCTGTTCGTCGACACCCATGATGACCCGGAGCAGGAGCTGCGGGTGGTCACGGCGCTGCATCACCGGCGTGTCGACGGGATTTTGCTGGCCCCGTCGACCGGCTCGTTGGCGCTCCACTACCTGCAGGCCAATGAGGTGCCGACCGTGCTGGTGGACCGCATGATGAGTCCGCAGTTTGACCAGGTCGGGGTCGAGAACACGTTGTCCACCCAGGCGCTGATCACGCATTTGATCGAACATGGGCACCGGCGCATCGGCTTTATCGCCGGGCGGGCGGGCCTGGGGACCACCGATGAACGCGTCGCCGGCTACCGCGCGGCGTTGCAGGCGGCGGGTGTGGATTTCGATCCGCAGCTGCTGGTCAACGGCGGCTCCAACAGTGAACCGGCCCGCGTGGCCACCGCGCAACTACTGGCCTTGCCGGTACCGCCTACCGCAATCATGGCCGGCAATAACCTGATGACCCTCGGCGCCATGCACGCGCTGCGTGACGCGCAGGTCGAGGTGCCGGGGCAGATGGCCCTGGTGGGCTTCGATGATTTTGACTGGGCGGATTTTTTTGTGCCGCGCCTGACCCTGATCGCCCAGCCGGTCCAGGAACTCGGGGCGCGCGCGGTGCACCGGCTGCTGCAACGCATGGCCTCGCCCCAGGCACCGCCGGAAACGGTGCGCCTGGCGCCGAGCCTGCAACTGCGTAATTCATGTGGCTGTCTCTGACTGGAATACCCGCGTATGAACACCCCTGTTTCCCTCGGCATCGACCTTGGCACCTCGGAACTCAAAGCCATCCTGATGGATGCAAGCGGCGCCGTGCTGGCCCATGCAGGGGTGCGTTTGAGCGTGTCGCGGCGCCACAGTGGCTGGTCCGAACAAGCCCCTGAAGACTGGTGGCAGGCGTGCCTGCAAGTGCTGGAGCAATTGCGCCGCCACCCAGCGTATGCCCGCGTGGCGTGTATCGGCCTGTCGGGGCAGATGCATGGCGCCGTGTTGCTGGGGGATGACGACCGCGTGTTGTATCCGGCGATCCTCTGGGATGACTCGCGCGCCGTGGCCGAGGCCGAACACCTCGGCATGGCGTTTGCCGACGCCACCGGCAGCTTGCCCATGGCCGGGCTCACCGCACCCAAATTGCTGTGGCTGGAACGGCACGAACCCGAGGTGTTCCAGGCGATTGATTGTGTGCTGTCGCCCAAGGATTACCTGCGTTTGCGCCTGACTGGCGAGCGCGTCAGCGAGATGTCGGACGCCGCCGGCACCCTGTGGCTGGAGGTGGCCAAGCGTGAGTGGTTCGAGCCGATGCTGCGCGCCACCGGCCTGACGCCCGCGCAGATGCCGCGGTTGATCGAAGGCGGCGCACCGAGTGGTCGTCTGGTCGCCGCCGGCTTGGGCCTGACGCCCGACGTGGTGATTGCCGGCGGTGGCGGTGACAATCCGGTGGCGGCCGTCGGTATCGGCGCGATCAATGCGGGGGATGGCTTCATCACCCTCGGCACCAGCGCGGCCATTGTCGCGATCACCGACCACGCCGCCGGCAACCCGGCAAGTGCAGTGCACAGCTTCTGTCACGCGCTGCCGAACCGCTGGTACACCATGGGCGCCATGCTCGCCGGTGCCAGTTGTTTGCGTTGGGTCACGCGGCTGGTAGGCCTGGCCGATGAACAGACACTGTTGGACCAGGTGCAGGCGCAGTTGCCGATCGGCCAACCGGTTGCACTGGATACGCCGTTGTTTCTGCCGTACCTCGCCGGCGAGCGTACCCCGCATAACGATCCGTTGTTGCGCGGTGGTTTCATGAACCTGGGCCATGACTGCACCCCGGCGATGCTTGGGTATGCGGTGATGGAAGGCGTCGGTTTCGGCCTGCTCGACGCGTTGCGCGCGGTACAGTCGACCGGCGCCGACGTGACGGCCTGCGCCCTGGTGGGCGGCGGCGCCCGCAGCGTGTATTGGGCGCAGTTGCTGGCAAATATCCTCCAGCGGGAAATCTACACCCTGCACGGCAGTGAGCTGAGCGCCTGCATTGGTGCAGCGAAGCTGGGGTTCATGGCTATCGGGCAGGGCGCCCAGCTGGCGGTGGGCCTGCCGGTCAAGGCCCGGTATCAACCTGATCCGGCGCAGCAACTGGTGCTGCAGGCTCGCTATGCCAAGTTTAAGGGCTTGCTTGCGGCGGCGAGGGGTTTGCATGACTGAGGGGGGGGCGGGATTGATGGGGTGAGCAGGCTTTATGTGGGAAGTAGGTTTCATG
>NZ_JASCPP010000143.1:0-12663 GCF_029959745.1 Pseudomonas sp. PS01298
CTTTTGTGGGAGCTGGCTTGCCTGCGATAGCGTCACCTCGGTTATATAGATACACCGAGGTGCCTGCATCGCAGGCAAGCCAGCTCCCACATTTGATTCTGTGCTGATCCAGAGAGGTAGGTGTTCGATGACCAAGCCAATGTCGATGACTGTCCAAGCAGGTCTTGCCGCCGAGCAAGACCTCCTGGCGGCCGTTTGCGCGGGTGAGCAGGAATTCGGCCTATTGTTCTGGCAACCCAGCGACCAAGCCCTGGTAATGCCCCGCCGCTTGAGTCGGCTGCCGGCGTTCGATACCGCCAGCCAGGTCTCGGCGGACGCCGGTTGGCCGGTATTGCTGCGCGAAACCGGCGGCGAGCCGGTGCCGCAGTCGAGTGCCACGGTGAATATTGCCCTGGTCTACGCACCCCCACGCAGCGAAGGCGACCAAGGCCGCATCGAAACCGGTTACCAGCGTTTATGCCAGCCGATCTGCGATCTGTTGATCGAGTTGGGCGGTGACGCCTCGGTCGGTGAAATCGACGGGGCGTTCTGTGACGGTCGCTATAACGTCAACCTCAACGGTCGCAAGATGGTCGGCACTGCGCAGCGCTGGCGACAAGTCGGCGGTCGTCCGGTGGGGTTGGTGCACGGTGCGCTGTTGCTGGAAAACGATCGCGATGAGTTGATCGCGGCGGTCAATCGCTTCAACCAGGCGTGTGGCCTTGAGCAGCGGGTACGTGCCGACAGCCATATCGCCCTGCACGAAGCCTTCGCCGCGCCGGACGCCATCAGCCGGCTCGACACGTTGTACCGTCAGATGTTGGCCAGCTTCCTGCCGGCTTAACGGGTACCGAACACCACCATCGTCTTGCCTTTGACGTGCACCAGGTTGCGCTCTTCGAGGTCCTTGAGCACCCGTCCGACCATCTCCCGTGAACAGCCGACAATGCGCCCGATTTCCTGGCGCGTGACTTTGATCTGCATGCCGTCGGGATGGGTCATGGCGTCGGGCTGCTTGCACAACTCCAACAGGCAGCGCGCCACGCGGCCGGTGACATCAAAGAACGCCAGGTCGCCGACCTTGCGCGTGGTGTCGCGCAGACGCTGGGCGATTTGCCCGCTGAGGGCGTAGAGAATGTCGGGATCGTGCTGGGCCAGTTCGCGAAATTTGGCGTAACTGATCTCGGCCACTTCGCATTCGACCTTGGCGCGCACCCAGGCACTGCGCTCCTGCTCCTTGCCGGCCTGTTCAAACAGCCCCAGCTCCCCAAAGAAATCCCCGGTGTTCAGGTAGGCGATGATCATTTCACGGCCGTCTTCATCCTCGATCAGGATGGTGACCGAGCCTTTGATAATGAAGAACAGCGTTTCGGAACGCTCGCCGGCGCAGATGATGTTGTGCTTGGCCGGATAGCGCCGGCGCTGGCAGTGCATCAGCAGCTTGTCGAGATTCTTGATCTTGGGTATGGGAGTAAGAGCAACCATGGTTGTATCCCGAAAAGACTGCACGGTGTAGATGGATTTGTTTTTATACCAGCGGTATCGGCATTGATACATGCTGTACAAAGGATGGCAATGCGCCATTGAGTTGGCGCCAGCTTACCAGACACATTCTGTCTCTATTAGCCAAATTAGCCGGGAAATCCTGCTATTGATCGCTTTCATGGGAAACACTGCCGTGATCAGCCCCTGTGCTAAGCTGGCGACCCTTTTTTAGCAGTGGAGTCTGGGCGATGAAGGCACGCATCCAATGGGCGGGCGAAGCCATGTTCCTCGGTGAGTCGGGCAGTGGCCATGTGGTGGTCATGGATGGCCCGCCGGAAGCCGGTGGCCGTAACCTGGGCGTACGCCCGATGGAAATGCTCCTGCTGGGTGTAGGCGGTTGCAGCAATTTCGACGTGGTCAGTATCCTGAAGAAGTCCCGCCAGGCCGTGGAAAGCTGCGAAGCGTTCCTGGAAGCCGAGCGCGCCACTGAAGATCCCAAGGTGTTCACCAAGATCCACATGCACTTTGTGGTCAAGGGGCGGGCGCTGAAGGAAGCCCAGGTCAAGCGGGCCATCGAGCTGTCGGCAGAGAAGTACTGCTCGGCGTCGATCATGCTGGGCGCGGCCGGTGTGGCCATCACCCATGATTACGAAATCATCGAGCTGGGTTGATCGCACAATCTGCTGGCAAAAATAAAGGGCGCTTTGAAAGCGCCCTTTTTTTGCGACTCAGGCTTGATGCAGTCAGATCCGATACGTGCTTTTGGTCATGACCTTGGCCAGCACGCTCATGCCAAACCGCACCGGAGCCGGGAAACGAAAGCCGCCGGCATCCAGCGCGCTTTCGGCGTGGTGCTCTTCGTCGATGCGCATTTGTTCGAGAATCGCCCGCGACTTTTCGTCTTCGGCCGGCAGTTGCTCAAGGTGTTCATCCAGGTGCTTGCACACCTGATGTTCGGTTGCTGCGACAAAACCCAGGCTGACCTTGTCGCTGATCAGCCCTGCGGCGGCGCCGATGCCAAACGACAAGCCATAAAACAGCGGGTTCAGCACGCTGGGGTGGCTCCCCAACTGGCGGATGCGTTGCTCGCACCAGGCCAGGTGGTCGATTTCTTCCTCGGCGGCATGCTCCATGGCTGCACGCACCTGCGGCAGCTTGGCGGTCAAGGCCTGGCCTTGATACAGCGCCTGGGCACAGACTTCACCGGTATGGTTGATACGCATCAGGCCAGCGACATGGCGGGTATCGGTCTCGCTCATCTGTGCATCGGGCTGCACGATGGCGGGCGACGGGCGATACGGTTGGCCGCTGAAAGGCAGCAGCGTGCGCATGGCCATGTCGGCTTGCAGTAACAGGCGATCAATCGGCGAGTAGTGACGTTGGGTAGTCATGCTGACCTCCGGGAAGAATCTCGGCGGCCAGTTTACCGCAAGAGAGGGGGGAGCGTTTGCGCTGAGTCAATTTGCCCTTGTGGCGAGGGAGCTTGCTGCCGTTCGACTACGAAGCAGTCGCAAGCTCCACCGGGGAATCAGCCCGGCGGCCAGTTCATCTGGCGCTGACCCAGCACATGCATATGGATGTGATAAACGGTCTGTCCGCCTTTCGGGTTGCAGTTCATCACCACCCGGAAGCCTTCTTCGCAGCCTTGCTCCACCGCCAGGCGCTGGGCAGTGAACAGAATATGGCCAGCCAGGGCTTTGTCTTCCTCAGTCAGGTCGTTGAGGGTGGGAATGTGTTTCTTCGGGATCACCAGGAAATGCACGGGGGCTGCCGGGTGGATGTCCTTGAAGGCAAGGACTTGATCATCTTCGTAGATGATATCCGCGGGTATTTCTCTGTTGATGATCTTGGTGAACAGAGTATCCACAGCTGTTTCTCCATTATGAAAGTGCAGGGTGAGTGTACTCAGGCAATCAGCGCGGGCAATAGGCCTTGTTGATGGCCCCGGCAATCTTGCGGGTGAGCCAGCGCGGGCTGAAACGCGGGCTGAAGGCGATCCAGCGGTTGCGTCGGCCGGGAATGATGATGGCTTTGTTCTTTTCCAGCGCACGCACGGTGTAAAGCGCAACTTCTTCCGGGCTCATCAGCTTGTCGCTGCCCTCGAGCTTGGCCGTGTCCATTTGCGCGGTGCCGTAGAACGCGGTACGCGTCGGGCCCGGGCAGAGTACCGAAACCTTGATGCCGCAGGTCTTGAGTTCTTCACGCAGTCCTTCGGAGAAGTGCAGTACATAGGCCTTGCTGGCGTAATAGCTGCTCATCCACGGGCCGGGTTGGAACGCTGCAACCGAGGCAACGTTGAGGATCTGCCCGCCGCCATGCAGCGCCATGGCATTGCCAAGGGCGTGACACATGCGGGTCAGGGCCAGGATGTTGACTTCGATCAGATCCTGCTCGGTCATCCAGTCCTGGGCCAGGAATGGGCCGCTGGTGCCGATGCCGGCGCAGTTCACCAGCAAATCTATCTGCCGCTCGCCTTCTTCCAGCTCCAGCAGGAACCCGGACAAGCGCAGTGGCTCGCCCAGGTCGCAGGCGCGAAACAGCACTTCGACGCCAAAGCGTTGAGTCAATTCGATTGCAATGCTTTCCAACTGATCACGCTGGCGGGCCACCAGAATCAAGCTGCGGCCGCGACGGGCAAGGGCTTCGGCCAAGGCCAGGCCGATGCCGCTGGAGGCACCGGTGATCAGAGCGTAACGGGTCATGCCTTTCTCCATCGCAACGCCCCCGGCCTGTGACGGAGGCATCACAGGCGGCGGGCGTTTCTTTACTGTTCTGGAGAGTCTACAGGTTCGGCCGCTTCGTCAGCACTTTGCGCGTCGTCTTCCTCGACAGTGGCGGCTTGATCGGCGTCGTCATCGGAGGTGATGGAGCTGCTTTCGTAGCTGCTGTCCATGTTGGCTTCGAGCTGGTCCAGGTAACCGTTCATGCCCAGCGTGACGACGATGGCCAGCACCACCGGGATAAACGCCAGCCACAACGTGGCGAGGACTTTTACCGCCGTGGAGTTGCGCGGAGGCGGCGCGCCGTATTGGTTGGCGCCCGCATTACCTGGCAGTACCAGCAGCAGGATCGGGAAGACGCTGTTCACCAGAGGTACGAGGTTGAGAAAGTACAGCCAGCCGGACCATCCCAGGTCGTGCAGGCGCTGCACACCGATTTGCACGCTGACCCACACCAGCGCAACGAACAATGCCAGGCCGAGCACCACGCCAATGAGGGTGCCCAATACTGGCGAGGCCGTGGCTACCGCGAAACTGACGGTGCTGATAATGCCGCCAGCCACCAGCAGCGCGAGAGTCAGTACCAGCGTCCAGGCCAGATACCGCAGACGGCCAATGCGCCCGTGGATGGTAAAGACCTTGAGGGTGGCGTATTCCGGCAGGTCATCGCCCACGGTGGCGCGTGGCGGGGCGTAAGGTGAGGCCGCCGGGCGCGAGTAATCGGTGTTGGAGGACTCCGTCTCGTGGGTTTCGGCGAGGCTGAAGGCCACTGGTTGTTCGGGTTCGATGCGCGCATCCACCCCGGCGTTTTTCAGCGCAGTGAGGTAGGTTTCGGCATCCGGACGGGATAGATCGCGTTTGAGTGCAACCGGGCGGCCAGTGAAGAGTTTCTCGATGGCTTCGACTTCACTCTTGAACAGCTCGGCCAGGTTCAGTTTGGCCGTGGTGCTTTCGACACCCGGGAGCAAGGCTCCATCAAACACAATCTTGAAACGGTTGTCGCTCATGCGGGCTTCCTTGTCACTTGTTCAGGGAGGTGGTGCAGGCTTGCCGGATGGGCAGGCCTTGCGATGGGTTCAGCGTGGCCAGCGCAATTGTGCCGCCTGCTCGCGCGCCTTGCGGTATTCGGCATCCAGGCGGGCAACGAGTTCATCGACGCTGGGCAAATCGTCAATCTCGCCGACACCCTGGCCGGCAGACCATACCGTCTTCCAGGCTTTCGCTTCGTCGCTCAACGGCTTGAGCTTGGAGCCGAAGTTGACTTCGCCCTTGCCTTGCAGCGCAGCCAGGTCGAAACCGGCGTTTTCCAGGCTCTGGCGCATGAAGCTGGCAGGCACGCCGGAGACAGCGGGAGTGTGCACGATGTCGGCGGCGCGCGATGTGAGCAGCATCTCTTTATAGGCATCCGGGGCGTGGCTTTCGGTGGTGCCGATAAAGCGCGTGCCGAAATACGCCAGGTCTGCGCCCAGCAACTGGGCCGCGAGGATTTCATGTCCATGGTTGAGGCAGCCGGCCAGCAGCAGGGTCTTGTCGAAGAACTGGCGAATCTCGGCGATCAGCGCGAATGGGCTCCAGGTGCCAGCATGACCACCGGCTCCGGCGGCTACGGCAATCAAGCCATCCACGCCGGCTTCAGCGGCCTTTTCGGCATGGCGCCGGGTCGTGACATCGTGGAACACCAAGCCGCCGTAGCTGTGGACGGCATCCACCAGCTCCTTCACTGCACCGAGGCTGGTGATGACGATGGGCACCTTGTGCTCGACGCAGATCGCCAGGTCAGCCTCAAGCCGTGGGTTGCTGTTATGCACGATCAGGTTGACGGCATACGGCGCGGGATTGTCCAACTGCGCCAGGCCCGCTTCGATTTCCTCCAGCCAAGCCTTGAACCCGCTGCTCTCGCGCTGATTGAGCGCCGGAAAGCTGCCGACCACCCCGTTGCGACAGCACGCCAGGACCAGCTGGGGGTTGGAAATCAGAAACATCGGCGCAGCGACGACCGGCAGGCGCAGACGTTGTTCAAGCAAAGCGGGCAGCGACATTGGAGGTACCCCGAGTAATTGAAATTAGAACGGTTTGACCACGACCAAAATTACGATAGCCAGCAATATCAGAACGGGCACTTCATTGAACCAGCGATAAAAGACATGGCTGCGGGTGTTTTCGCCACGGGCGAAGCGTTTTACCTGCGCGCCGCACATGTGGTGGTAGCCGATCAGCAACACCACCAGGGTGAGCTTGGCGTGGATCCAGGCGCCGGATTTAAAGATCGCAGGGTTGAGCGCAATCAGCCAGATGCCGAATACCAGGCTGGCGACCATCGCCGGGCCCATGATGCCGCGGTAGAGCTTGCGCTCCATGATGCTGAAGCGTTCCTTGCTGACGGTGTCTTCGCTTTGGGCGTGGTAGACAAACAGGCGTGGCAGGTAGAACAACCCGGCAAACCAGCAGACGATGCTGACGATGTGGAAGGCTTTGATCCATAGATAGAGCATTTCTAGTTATTCCCAGGTTCACGGTAACTGAAGATAGTAGTGGCTCATGCGCCCGTACGTCACGTTGACGGTTGTCGCAGGACGATACGGCCCCTATTATCGACGGCTTTCCAGTGGGTTCGTTGAGGGCAGGTTTATGGTCAAGGTCGGTATCGTCGGCGGCACGGGTTACACCGGTGTCGAATTGCTGCGTCTGTTGGCTCAGCATCCGCAAGCTGAGGTGGTGGTCATCACTTCCCGATCCGAGGCCGGACTGGCCGTGGCCGATATGTACCCGAACCTGCGCGGCCACTATGACGGCCTGGCGTTCAGCGTTCCGGACATCAAGACACTGGGCGCCTGCGATGTGGTGTTCTTCGCCACTCCTCACGGCGTTGCTCACGCGTTGGCTGGCGAATTGCTGGCTGCGGGCACCAAGGTGATCGACTTGTCGGCGGACTTTCGCCTGCAGGACGCCGATGAGTGGGCCAAGTGGTACGGCCAGCCCCACGGTGCGCCGCAATTGCTGGAGGAAGCGGTCTACGGCCTGCCGGAAGTCAATCGTGAGCAGATCAAGCAAGCGCGCCTGATCGCGGTACCGGGGTGCTATCCGACCGCCACGCAGTTGGGTTTCCTGCCATTGCTGGAAGCGGGCCTGGCGGATGCTTCGCGCCTGATCGCGGACTGCAAGTCGGGTGTGAGTGGCGCCGGTCGTGGTGCGGCTGTGGGTTCGCTGTACTCCGAGACGTCGGAAAGCATGAAGGCATACGCGGTAAAAGGGCATCGCCATCTGCCGGAAATCCGCCAAGGGCTGCGCCGTGCCGCAGGTAAGGAGGTGGGCCTGACTTTCGTGCCGCATCTGACGCCGATGATCCGTGGCATTCACTCCACACTGTACGCAACCGTGGTCGATCGGTCGGTGGATCTGCAGGCATTGTTTGAAAAGCGCTACGCCAATGAACCGTTCGTCGACGTAATGCCAGCCGGCAGCCACCCGGAAACCCGCAGCGTGCGCGGCGCCAACGTGTGCCGGATTGCCGTGCACCGTCCTCAGGATGGCGATCTGGTCGTGGTGCTGTCGGTGATCGACAACCTGGTCAAGGGCGCGTCGGGCCAGGCGGTGCAGAACATGAACATCCTGTTTGGCCTGGATGAGAAGCTGGGCTTGTCCCACGCGGGCATGCTGCCTTAAAAACAGCTTCAAGGTGTAGGTGGCAAGCTTGAAGCTCATGGCTTGAAGCTTGCCACTGCTCCCATAATAGTTGACCGCTTTTCTAGGAGAAGCGGATAATGCCGGCCATTACGCATATGGCGGCGCTACGCCGGGAGATTATCAGCATGAGCGTTGAATCCTTCACCCCCACGGCTTTGCAATTCACCCACGGTGCTGCGCACAAGGTGAAGAGCCTGGTCGATGAAGAGGGTAATGATCGCTTGAAGCTGCGCGTATTCGTTACGGGCGGCGGTTGTTCAGGGTTTCAGTACGGTTTTACCTTCGATGAAGATGTGGCCGATGACGACACCATCGTCGAGCGCGAGGGTGTGAGCCTGGTCGTGGATCCGATGAGCTTCCAATACCTGGCAGGTGCCGAGGTGGATTACCAGGAAGGTCTGGAGGGGTCGCGTTTCGTGATCAAGAACCCTAACGCTACCACTACCTGTGGTTGCGGGTCTTCGTTCTCGATCTGATCGACGTCCTCGTCTGCAACGGATACAAAAACGCCGCTTGGCTTTGATCGGCCAAGCGGCGTTTTGCTGTCTGGGGATTGTTACGCGGGGTAGATGGCACCCAGTACCCGCAGTCCGCGTGCACCGGTGACGCTCGGGCGGTTGGCGGCAATGCCTGCCAGGCAGCAATGGGCCAGCCAGGCGAAGGCCATCGCTTCGACCCAGTCGGGGTCTACACCGTAAGTGGCAGTACTGCTGACCTGGGTCGCAGGGAGCAGGGCGGCCAGCCGCTTCATCAGTGTGCCATTGTGGGCGCCGCCGCCACAGACCAGCAGCGTCTCTGTCTGGGCCTGTGCAGCCTGCAAGGACTCGACGATGGTCTGGGCCGTCAGTTCCAGCAGGGTAGCCTGGACATTTTGGGGCTCGAACACGGGCAAGCGTGCGAGGTGTTGTTGCAGCCACTCGAGGTTGAACACTTCGCGCCCGGTGCTTTTCGGGCCTTGGGTCTGGAAGAAGGGATCGGCCAGCAGCGCGTTGAGCAACTGGGGTTCTACCTTGCCGCTGGCAGACCACTGGCCGTCGCGATCAAAGTGTTCGCCGCGCTGCAGGTGAATCCAGGCGTCCAACAAGACGTTACCCGGGCCGCAGTCGAAACCGGCGACAGGCTTGCCGGTCTCGATCAGGCTGAGATTGCTGAAGCCTCCCACATTCAATACGGCACGGTTGCCGGTGCGTTCACCAAACAATGCCTCATGAAACGCGGGCACCAATGGCGCGCCCTGGCCGCCGGCAGCCACATCGCGGCTGCGAAAGTCACTGACAACCGTAATGCCTGTCAGCTCTGTGAGTAGAGCAGGGTTGCCAATCTGCACCGTAAAACCCCGAGCGGGTTCGTGGCGGATGGTCTGGCCATGGCTGCCAATCGCGCGGATGTCCTGGGGCTTGAGGTTTTGCTGCTCGAGCAAGGCGTGAATGCCTTGCGCGGCGAGTTCTACCCAGTGCTGCTGGGCGATTGCCGAGCGCGCTATCTCATCCGGGCCGCTGGCGCAAAGACCCAGCAGCTCGGTGCGCAGGGCGCTGGGCATGGGGATGTAGTGCGTGGCGATCAGTTTGATCGCCGGGTCTTGTTCGATCAGGGCTATGTCCAGGCCATCAAGGCTGGTCCCGGACATCACACCTATATAGCGTGGCATGGCTTAGCGCTTCGCCGAGGCGAGCAGGGTGGAGCGCTCCTGGTCCATGCGCGCCATCAGCGGCTGGCTTTGTTGCAGGAAGCGTGCGCGCTCGGCCTTGGCGATCGGGTCGGCCATTGGCAGTTTCTGGCCCAGTGGATCGACGTGCACGCCATTCACCTGGAACTCGTAGTGCAAGTGCGGGCCGGTCGACAGGCCGGTGGTGCCGATGTAGCCGATCACCTGGCCTTGCTTGACATTACTGCCGGTCGACACGCCCTTGGCGAAGCCCTGCATGTGGCCATACAGCGTGCGGTAGGTATTGCCGTGCTGGATGATCACGGTATTGCCGTAACCGCCGCGACGTCCGGCCAGCAGCACCTTGCCGTCACCGGCTGCCTTGATGGGCGTGCCGCGCGGGGCTGCATAGTCCACGCCCTTGTGAGCGCGAATTTTGTTCAGAATTGGATGCTTGCGACCCATGGAGAAACGCGAGCTAATACGAGCGAAGTCTACCGGGGTGCGGATGAAGGCCTTGCGCATGCTATTGCCATCGGCGGTGTAGTAGCTGCTGTTGCCTTGCTTGTTGGTGTAGCGCACGGCGGTGTAGGTCTTGCCGCGGTTGGTGAAGCGCGCGGAGAGAATATTGCCGGTACCGACCACTTTGCCGTTGGCGACTTTCTGCTCGTAGATCACGTCGAATTCGTCGCCCTGGCGGATGTCCTGGGCGAAGTCGATGTCGTAGCCAAACACGCTGGCCATGTCCATGGTCATGCTATGGGACAAGCCGGCGCGCGCGGCGGATTGTGACAGCGAACTGTTGATCACGCCGTGGACGTAGGCGGAGCGCATCACCGGCTTGGTGGTAATGCGATTGAAGGCGAAGCCTTTGGCGCCCTTGGTCAGGGTAATGCTTTCAAGGTCGCTGACATTGCTGTGGAGGTTGTTCAGTTGGCCATCGGGAGTGAATTCAAATTCAAGCTTTTGGCCATGTTTGAGCTGGGTGAATTGCTTGGCTTGTTTGTCGCTGGCCAGTACCTCGTTAACGGTAGTGGCAGGGAGGCCGACTTTCCCGAACAGGGTCGACAGGGTGTCGCCCTTGGCCACGATCACTTCGCGGTGCAGAGGGTTCTTGGCCGCGTCAGCAGCAGGTACAGGCTGGTCCTGGGTTGCCTGCTGGGTATCTTCGGGGCTGCTTTCTATCTGTGCGAACGGCGATTCGGTTGGCGCATTTGTGGCTTGTTGTGCGTCGGTAGCGTCTTGATCTTGTGTGAGTTGTTCAACCGGGCTTTCCAGGTCAAGGCTCAGGGATGTTCGTTTGGCTTCTACGTCACTGGAAGGGAATACCAAGAGTGCCAGGCTGAGAAGGGCGGCGATACCACTTGCTGCGAGCAGGTGGGTCTTCGGGTAAAGCGGCGGCGCTTTAGACGGTTCTGTGGTCATAAGTAATTTTGACTTTGAAGATGAAATGGAAAAGATGAATGACATGATGAAGATGAAATAACTGTATAAAATATAACCAAATCATCTGTGGCGCAAGCTCGCGAACGCTGGGCTTGCTGAACGGTGTCCGTGCGCAGGGCAAAACTTGTAATTAGTCCCTGATCTTGTATGGTTGGTTCCCTTTTGAATCTGAGCCTTGCGGGTCTGTTATGAAGTCGGTTGAAGAGCAGCTAGCGCTGATAAAACGTGGTGCGGAAGAACTGTTGGTCGAGGCCGAGCTGATCGAAAAGCTCAAGCGTGGCCAGCCCCTGCGTATCAAGGCTGGCTTTGATCCGACGGCGCCGGATCTGCACCTGGGTCATACCGTGCTTATTAATAAGCTGCGCCAGTTCCAGGAGCTGGGGCACCAGGTCATCTTCCTTATAGGTGACTTCACCGGGATGATCGGTGATCCGAGCGGCAAGAGTGCAACGCGTCCGCCGCTGACGCGCGAGCAGGTTCTCGACAATGCTGAGACCTACAAGACTCAGGTGTTCAAGATTCTCGATCCGGCGAAAACCGAGGTGGCGTTCAACTCCACCTGGATGGATCAGATGGGCCCGGCGGATTTCATTCGCCTGACCTCCCAGTACACCGTGGCGCGCATGCTTGAGCGCGATGACTTCGACAAGCGTTACTCGACAAATCAGCCGATCGCCATTCATGAGTTCCTTTATCCGCTGGTTCAGGGCTATGACTCGGTAGCGTTGCGTGCCGACGTTGAGTTGGGCGGCACTGACCAGAAGTTCAACCTGTTGATGGGGCGTGAACTGCAGCGTGCTTATGGGCAGGAGGCTCAGTGCATTCTGACCATGCCGTTGCTGGAAGGGCTGGATGGCGTCAAGAAGATGTCCAAGTCCCTGGGCAACTATGTCGGCATCCAGGAGGCGCCGGGAGTGATGTACGGCAAGCTGGTTTCCATTCCCGACGCGCTGATGTGGCGCTACTTCGAGCTGTTGAGCTTCCGCTCCATGGATGAGATCAATGCCCTGCGCGCCGATGTCGAGGCGGGCGCAAATCCGCGTGACGTCAAGATCAAGCTGGCTGAAGAGATCGTTGCGCGCTTCCATGGTGAAGAGGCAGCGGCCAGTGCGCATCGCGCGGCGGGCAATCGCATGAAGGATGGCGAGCTGCCGGATGATCTGCCGGAGATTGAGCTGTCTGCCGCTGAGGCGATGCCGATTGCTGCTGTGCTTAATAAGGCAGGTCTGGTCAAGAACTCGGCGGTTGCGCGTGACCTCCTGGGTTCCGGTGGTGTGCGTATAGATGGTGAGGTTGTCGATCGCACCTTTATATACGCGCTGGGCGCTACCCACGTCTGCCAGGCCGGGAAGAAGGCATTTGCGCGTATTACGCTCAAATCCGAATAAAGCTGAAATTAAGTGTTGACGGCGAATTATATCTGTCTATAATTCGCCCCACTTCCGGCGCAGTCGAAACGGAAAACTCCTTGGTAAACAAAGAGTTACGCGAGATTCGACAGCGACTTGCTTCAGTTAATCGAAGCCCAGAAGGAGTTGGTAGAGCAGTGGTGTTCGGCTCTATTAACGTTTCGATCCTCTCGGTCGAAAGCGGAGAAAAAGAGGTGTTGACAGCAGCGTGTAACGCTGTAGAATTCGCCTCCCGCTAACGAGAGATCGGAAGCGCAAGTGGTTGAAGTTGTTGAAGAAATCTTCGAAAACTTCT
>NZ_JASCPP010000144.1:0-12599 GCF_029959745.1 Pseudomonas sp. PS01298
GGCTTGCTCGCGAAAGCGGTGTATCAGTCGTAGCAAATAGTGACTGATCTAGCGCATTCGCGAGCAAGCCCGCTCCCACATTTGAATGCATTCCAGCTACAAAACGGTGGTTCGTTTAGCGTTCGTGAACGTATGTCCCCGGCGCAGCCTCAGCTGCGGCGTAAGTTTTATTACCCAAAGTTGTCGGTGCCTTCTTCAGTTTCCCCGCCCGCTCCGCCTGCCAGGCCTGCCAATGCAGCCACCAGGAATCGGTGTGCTTGGTGGCATTCTCCTGCCATTCCAGCGCCTTGCCCGCCAAGCCATCGCTGGTCTGGTAGCGCGCCTTGGGGTTGCCTGGCGGGTTGAGGATGCTCTGGATGTGCCCGCTGCTGGACAACACAAACTCGACCTTGCCGCCAAACAGCTGCGCCGACTTGTAGCAGGACTGCCAGGGCGTGATGTGGTCGTTGGTACCGGCCAGTGAATAGATATCGGCGGTGACCTGCTTGAGGTCGATCGGCGTGCCGCACACTTCCAGTGCATTGGCGCGCACCAGTGGGTTGTTCTTGAACAGTTCGATCAGGTCGCCGTGGAAGGCCGCCGGCAAGCGCGTGGTGTCGTTGTTCCAGAACAGGATGTCGAACACCGGCGGCTCGTTGCCGAGCAGGTAGTTGTTCACCCAATAATTCCAGATCAGGTCGTTGGGGCGCATCCAGGCGAATACCTTGGCCATGTCGCGGCCTTCCAGCACGCCGGCCTGGTAGGAGTGACGCTTGGCCGCTTCAAGGGTCTGCTCGTCGACGAACAGCGCCACCTGGGTGTCCAGCGTGGTGTCCAGCACACTCACCAGCAGGGTCAGGGCGTTGACCTTCTTCTCGCCCAGCGCCGCGTAGTGGCCCAGCAGCGCGGTGCAGGTGATGCCGCCGGAACAGGCGCCGAGCATGTTGATGTCTTTGCTGCCGGTGATCGCGGTGACCACATCGACGGCTTCTTTCAGTGCTTCGATATAGGTCGACAAGCCCCACTCGCGCTGCGCCTTGGTCGGGTTGCGCCAGCTGACGATAAACGTCTGCTGGCCATTGCGCAGGCAGAAGCGCGCCAGGCTTTTATCCGGGCTCAGGTCGAACACATAGAATTTGTTGATCTGCGGCGGTACCACCAGCAATGGGCGCTCGTGCACCTGCTCGGTGGTCGGCTTGTACTGGATCAGCTCCAGCACGTCGTTGCGAAACACCACGGCGCCTTCGGTGGTGCCCAGGGTCTTGCCGACTTCGAAGGCACCCATGTTGACCTGGCTCGGCATGCCGCCGTTGTGCACCATGTCCTTGGCCAGGTGGGACAGGCCATCGAGCAGGCTCTTGCCGCCGGTTTCAAAGAAGCGCTTGACCGCCGCCGGGTTGGCCGCGCTGTTGGTGGGGGCCATGGCTTCGGTCATCAGGTTGATCACGAAGTGGCCGCGGCTGATGTCCTGTTCCGACAGGTTGCTGTCGCCGATCCACTCGTGCAATTCCTTGCGCCACGCCAGGTAGGTCTGCAGGTAGCGTTTATAGAGCGGGTTCTGGGTCCAGGCCGGATCATTGAAGCGACGGTCGTCGCTCTCGGGCTGCAGCTGCGATTTGCCGAACATCACGTTCTTCAATTCGACGCCGAAGTGGGCCACATGTTTGACGCTGTGCAACGGTTGCTTGATGGCTTGGGTCAGCACCATCTTCGCCGAGGCGAGTAAATCCTTTTTTCGTAACGCGATGATCGGGTTGAGCCCCAAGGTGTTTTCCGAGGCCTGGCGTTTCAAGTCATCGTTATTCTTGTTACTCATCTACGACGCTCCATTGTCCGAAAGACGAGTACCGGGTACCGCTGCGCACCAGGTTTCGATACACAACACAAGCCAGGTACTGCGACTCGGGTGACCGTTGATACCGCATCGTCAAATGCAGGGAACTTGCCAGTTCCATTGGTTACCCGAGTTTAATTTTTTTCGCAAGCGGGCCAATCATTGGCCACGCGACAGGGCATTCAAGCAGATGAAATTAGAAAATGCCCTCTAAAGAGCAAGAAGCCTGGGCTAGAGCATCAGGCGCACGACCGATTCACTCGGATCGCGGGTTTTGCCGGCAGCCTTGAGCTCGACGAGATAATCGGCCCACAGCGCGTCCTGACGCACGGCCAGTTGGTAGAGGTAGTCCCAGGTGAACAAACCGCTGTCATGCCCGTCGTCGAAGGTCAATTTCAGTGCGTACTGACCGGCAGGCTCGATCTTGGTCAAGCGGACATTGAGTTTGCCGAATTGCAGGATGGGTTTGCCGTGGCCCTGGACCTCGGCAGACGGCGAGTGCACCCGCAGCAGTTCGGCGGGCAACTGGTAGACCTCGTCGGGCCCGTAGGTGAGGCCGAGGGTGTTGGAGGTTTTGTGCAGGTTGATGGCGGTAGGCAGTTTGGTCATTTGGGGAACCGCTCGGAGATGATCCTGAAGGAACCGGATCAATGTGGTAGCTGGGCGTGTGTGGGAGCTGGCTTGCCGGCGATAGCATCACCGCGGTGCTTCTGGCACTACGCGGCGATCCCATCGCGGGCAAGCCCGGCTCCCACAAAAGCCAGCGCTCACACAAGCTGGTCCGATGTAAGGCTTACAGGATATAACGAGACAGGTCTTCGTTCTGCGCCAATTCGCCCAGGTGGCTGTTGACGTAGTCCGCGTCGATCTTGATCGATTCGCCATTCTGCGAACCGGCCATGTCACCCGCGCTGAAGGACACTTCCTCAAGCAGGCGCTCCAGCAGGGTGTGGAGGCGACGGGCACCGATGTTCTCGGTCTTCTCGTTGACCTGCCAGGCAATCTCCGCCAGGCGCTTGATGCCGTCCGGCAGGAACTCGATGCCCAGGCCTTCGGTTTTCAGCAGCTCACGGTACTGCTCGGTCAGCGACGCGTGCGGCTCGCTGAGGATGCGCTCGAAGTCGCCCGGGGTCAGCGCCTTGAGCTCGACGCGAATCGGCAGCCGGCCTTGCAGCTCGGGTACCAGGTCGCTGGGCTTGCTCAGGTGGAACGCACCGGAGGCGATAAACAGGATGTGGTCGGTCTTGACCATGCCCAGCTTGGTGTTCACGGTGCAACCTTCGATCAGCGGCAGCAGGTCACGCTGCACACCTTCACGGGATACATCGACGCCACCGGCGTTGCCGCGCTTGGCCACCTTGTCGATTTCATCGATAAACACGATGCCGTGCTGCTCGACCGCTTCCAGGGCCTTGGCCTTGAGCTCTTCCTCGTTCACCAGGCGCCCGGCTTCTTCATCGCGCACCAGCTTCAGTGCTTCCTTCACCTTGAGCTTGCGGCTTTTCTTCTTGCCCTTGCCCATGTTGGCGAACAGGTTCTGCAACTGGCTGGTCATTTCTTCCATGCCAGGCGGTGCGGAGATGTCGACGCCGGAAACTTCGGCGACTTCGATCTCGATTTCCTTGTCGTCCAGCTGGCCTTCACGCAGGCGCTTGCGGAACAGCTGGCGGGTGTTGGAATCCGAGGCCGGTGCGGCGTCTTCGTTGAAGCCCATGCGCGCCGGTGGCAGCAGGGCGTCGAGGATGCGCTCTTCGGCGGCGTCTTCGGCGCGGTGGCTGACCTTGGTCATTTCCTGTTCGCGCAGCAGCTTCAGCGCGGCGTCGGCCAGTTCACGAATGATCGATTCGACGTCGCGGCCCACATAGCCCACTTCGGTGAACTTGGTGGCTTCGACCTTGATGAATGGCGCGTTGGCCAGTTTGGCCAGGCGCCGGGCGATCTCGGTCTTGCCCACGCCGGTCGGGCCGATCATCAGGATGTTCTTGGGGGTTACTTCAACGCGCAGTTCTTCGGGCAGTTGCATCCGGCGCCAGCGATTACGCAGCGCAATGGCAACGGCGCGCTTGGCATCGTCCTGGCCGATGATATGGCGATTGAGTTCATGGACGATTTCGCGGGGAGTCATGGACATAGTGTTTGGCGGCCTCAAGCAGGAATAAGCCTACGGCTTACTCGGCGAGGTCCTGCTCCTCAATGGTGAAGTTGTGGTTGGTGAACACGCAGATGTCGCCGGCAATGCCCAAGGCAGTCTCGACGATTTCGCGGGCCGACAGGTCGGTTTTCTTCAACAGTGCGCTGGCAGCCGCTTGTGCGTAGCCACCACCGGAACCCATGGCGATCAGGCCGTGTTCGGGCTCAACCACATCGCCGTTACCGGTGATGATCAGGGACGCGTCTTTGTTGGCGACTGCCAGCATGGCTTCCAGGCGGCTGAGGGAGCGGTCGGTGCGCCATTCTTTGGCAAGCTCGACAGCGGCGCGCACGAGGTGGCCCTGATGTTTTTCAAGCTGGCCTTCGAAACGTTCGAAAAGGGTGAAGGCGTCGGCGGTAGCGCCGGCAAAGCCCGCGAGAACCTGGCCGTGGTACAGGCGACGGACTTTTTTCGCGTTGCCTTTCATCACGGTGTTGCCAAGGGAAACCTGGCCGTCGCCGCCCATGACGACTTTGCCGTGGCGACGTACTGAAACGATGGTGGTCAAGGGGAGAGTCTCCACGCAGCGGGGCGAAAATGCCCTGATGGAAACTCATATGGGGGTGGCGGGGGGGATTTCAACCGTAGGGGTTTAAGGCGGACGAGTGGTGTTTATCGGTCTGACACATTTTTTAAGCGCACACCAAAACCAAATGTGGGAGCGGGCTTGCCTGCGATGGTGGTGTGCCAGTCACTGAAAATATTGACTGTTACACCGCCATCGCCGGCAAGCCAGCTCCCACATGGGCCCTGCTGTGTTCTCAGATTCAGCGGCTCTGGCGTTGTTGTAACAACAGGTTGCTAAACCCGGCGCCGGCCAGTTGTTTCTGTGCGACGGTCAGCTGTTCGCGGTTGCTGAACGGCCCTACCAGGACGCGATACCAGGTCGCGTCCTTGACCGTGCCGGACTCCACCGTCACCGTCTGGCCGAGCAGGATGATCTGCGCACGCACACGATCCGCATCCGCCTGTTTCGGGAACGAGCCCGCCTGCAGGAAGAATTTGGTCACCGGTGCCGCCTTGGTCTCGGCAACCGGCGGGGCTGGTGGCGGGGTGATCCCGGCCAGCGCCGCCTGGGCCCTTGCGGTGTCGATTTTCGCCGCTTCCGCAGGCGTTACCGGGGTGGTCGGCACTTGCGGCGTCGGCAGGGTTTTCTCCGGCACGGCGTCGGGCGGCACGATCACTTCCGATTCCGGCAGCAGCGTGTAGAAGTCGTACTTCGGCTTCACCGGTGCAGTCGGGCTCGGCGCAGTCTTGTTGGCTTCGGCAATTTTGGTGGCCTTCTGCTGCTCCTGCTTGACGCGTTTGACGTCATCGCCCTTGCCCGGCTCCAGCTTCATCAGAATCACCACAAACGCGCCGACCGCCAGGCCGATGGCCATCCACAACCAGCCTGGAATAGGCTTCTTCGCCGGTGCCTGGTAGCGGCTCGCGCCGCGCTTGGGTGCAGGTTTTTTCTTGGCAGCCAACTTACATACGCTCCAGGGTTTCCAGGCCTAACAGTTCCAGGCCTTGCTTGAGGGTCCGTCCAGCCAGTGCGGCGAGGCGCAGGCGACTTTGCTTCTGGGCTTCGTCGTCGGCGGTGAGGATCGGGCAATTCTCGTAGAAGCTGGAGAACAGACCGGCGACTTCGTACAGGTAGGTGCAGAGGATATGCGGCGTGCCTTTCTCGCCGACGCTGTTCAGCACTTCGCCGAATTGCGCCAGTTTCGCGGCCAGTTCCTGCTCATGCGGGGCCTGGAGCACGATCTGGCCTTCGACTGCGCTGAAGTCCTTGCCGAGCTTGCGGAACACCCCGGCTACGCGGGTGTAGGCGTACAGCAGGTACGGCGCGGTGTTGCCTTCGAAGTTGAGCATCAGTTCGAAGTTGAAGCTGTAGTCGCTGGTGCGGTGCTTGGACAGGTCGGCGTATTTCACCGCGCCAATCCCCACCACGCGGGCGATGTTGCGCAGGTCGGCCTCGGCCAGCTCCGGGTTCTTTTCCTTCACCAGGTTGTAGGCACGCTCCTGAGCTTCGGTCAGCAGGTCGATCAGCTTCACGGTGCCGCCGTCGCGGGTCTTGAACGGGCGGCCATCGGCGCCGTTCATGGTGCCGAACCCCATGTGTTCCATGTGCATCGGGTGGGTGACAAACCCTGCGCGCCGCGCCACTTCGAACACCTGCTGGAAGTGCAGGGCCTGGCGTTGGTCGACGAAATACAGCGCACGGTCGGCTTTCAGCACGCCGCTGCGGTAGCGCACGGCCGCCAGGTCAGTGGTGGCGTAGAGGTAGCCGCCGTCGGCCTTGACGATGATTACCGGCAGCGGCTCGCCGTCGGCAGTCTTGAATTCTTCGAGGAACACGCACTGGGCGCCGTTGCTTTCGACCAGCAGGCCCTTGGCCTTGAGGTCGTTGACCACGTTGATCAGGTCGTCGTTGTAGGCGCTTTCGCCCATCACGTCGGCCGGGGTCAACTTGACGTTGAGCAACTCGTAGATTTCCTGGCAGTGCGACAGCGAGATCTCCCGGAAGCGGCCCCACAGCTCCAGGCATTCCTTGTCACCGGCCTGCAGCTTGACCACCAGGCCACGGGCGCGGTCGGCGAACTCTTCGGATTCGTCGAAACGCTTCTTGGCAGCGCGGTAGAAGTTCTCCAGGTCTGCCAGCTCGTTGCTGGTGATCGGGTTTTCCTGCAGATACGCCATCAACATGCCGAACTGGGTGCCCCAGTCGCCCACGTGGTTCTGGCGGATCACGGTGTCGCCGAGGAACTCCAGTACGCGTGCCACGCCGTCGCCGATGATGGTCGAACGCAGGTGGCCGACGTGCATTTCCTTGGCCAGGTTGGGCGCCGACAGGTCAATCGCCACGCGCTCCAGCGGGCCGGCCTTGCGCACGCCGATTTTTGCGTCAGCCAGGGCCGCGTCCAGGCGGGACGCCAGGGCCTGGGTGTTCTGGAAGAAGTTGATAAAGCCCGGGCCGGCGATTTCGGCCTTGGTGACCTGCGGGTCGGCGGGCAGGGCGGCGATGATTTTTTCCGCCAGGTCGCGCGGTTTCATGCCCGCAGGCTTGGCGAGCATCATCGCGATGTTGCTGGCGAAGTCGCCGTGGGTCTTGTCGCGGGTGTTTTCCACCTGGATCGCCGGCGTCAGGCCTTCAGGCAACACACCTTCGTTGACGAGTTGGGTGAGGGCTTGTTGGATCAGCTGGCGAATGGTGTCTTTCATGGTGTTCTCTTTCGACCGCAAGCGGCGGCGCGCGATGCGCAGGTGGAAAAACTGGGCATTATCCGTGGCGAGGGCGGGCTTGCCAACCGTTCAGGTTCTTCGGCAGACCTGCGGGCCTCATCGCGGGCAAGCCCGCTGCCACATTTAAGGGTATTCACATTTCAAAACGTGGGAGCCGGCTTGCCTGGGACAGCGATTTTGAAATCAGTACAAATCTACCGGGTCTACGTCCAACGACCATCGCACTTGCCGGCCGCTGGGCATTTGCTCCAGGGCAAGCAACCAGCTACTTAATAGCCGATGCAGCGGTGCACGGGAGGTTGCCTGCAAGAGTAGCTGAGCACGATAACGTCCGGCGCGGCGCTCCATGGGTGCGGGCACCGGGCCGAGCAATTCGATGCCGGTCAGACCCAGTTCGACGAGCAAACGTTCGGCGGCGCTGCAGGCTTCATCCAGGAAACCTTCGGCCTGCCCGGGTTTATGCGCTTCGGCGCGCAGCAGCGCCAAATGTGCAAAGGGTGGCAGTCCGGCGGAGCGGCGCTCGCTCAGCGCCTGCTCGGCGAAGGCAAAGTAGCCTTGTTCTGTCAGTTGGATCAGCAGCGGATGGTCGGCCAAATGCGTCTGGATAATCACTTTGCCCGGCTCTTCGGCGCGTCCGGCGCGGCCCGCGACCTGCACGATCAACTGCGCCATGCGCTCGCTGGCGCGGAAGTCGCCGGAGAACAGGCCACCATCGGCATCCAGGATCGACACCAGGGTCACCCGTGGAAAATGATGCCCTTTGGCGAGCATTTGCGTGCCCACCAGAATGCATGGCTGGCCTTTCTGGATGGTGGCAAACAACTGATTCATCGCATCTTTGCGCGAGGTGCTGTCGCGGTCGACCCGCAGCACCGGGTAGTCGGGGAACAGAATGCCCAGGCGTTCCTCGGCGCGCTCGGTGCCTGCGCCCACCGGACGCAGGTCGACCTTGCCGCACTGCGGGCAGTGGCGCGGCACGCGTTCCACATGGCCGCAGTGATGGCAGCGCAATTCGCCGTAGCGCTGGTGCACGGTCATGCGCGCATCGCAGCGCTCGCACTCCGACATCCAGCCGCAGTCATGGCACAGCAGGGTCGGCGCAAAGCCACGGCGATTGAGAAACACCAATACCTGCTGGCCGGCGGCGAGGGTCTGGCCGATGGCTTGCTGCATGGGCCCGGAGATGCCGCTGTCGAGTGGACGACTCTTGACGTCCAGGCGCAGGAAACGTGGCTGTTTGGCGCCCCCCGCGCGTTCATTCAAGCGTAGGAGTCCATACCGGCCGGTGTAGGCGTTATGCAGGCTTTCCAGGGATGGCGTGGCCGAGCCCAGCACAATCGGGATGTCTTCCTGGCGCGCGCGCACCAGCGCCAGGTCGCGGGCGTGATAACGCAGGCCTTCCTGCTGTTTATAGGAGCCGTCGTGCTCCTCGTCGATGATGATCAGCCCGGGGTTCTTCATCGGCGTGAACAGCGCCGAACGCGTGCCGATAATAATGTCGGCCTCGCCATCGCGCGCCGCCAGCCACGACTCCAGGCGCTCCCGGTCGTTGACCGCCGAGTGCACCAGGGCAATGCGCGCATTGAAGCGCTGCTCGAAGCGCGCCAGGGTTTGCGGGCCCAGGTTGATCTCCGGGATCAACACCAGCGCCTGTTTGCCGGCCTGCAGGGTTTCACGGATCAGTTGCAGATAGACTTCGGTCTTGCCGCTGCCGGTGACACCCGCCAGCAGGAACGCGTGGAAACTGTCGAAGCCTGCGCGAATGGCTTCGTACGCGGCGCGTTGTTCGGTGTTCAGCGGTAGCTCGGGCTGGGCCAGCCAGTGTTCGTGGCGCGGGTCCGGGGCGTGCTTGCGGATTTCCACCTGCACCAGGCCCTTGGCCAACAGCAGGTCGAGGCTGTCCTTGCTCAGCATCAGCTTGCTCAGCAACTGATGTGCGACGCCGTGAGGATGTTGCGCCAGGGTGGCCAGGGCTTCACGCTGGCGCGGCGCGCGGGCGATGCGCGGGTCGTCGAGGCGCGCACCGGGCACCATCGACCAGAAGCGTTCCTGGCGCGCTTCGGCCAACTCGCCCTGGCGCAACAGCACCGGCAGTGCCCAGCTCAAGGTATCGCCGAGGCTGTGCTGGTAATACTGGGCGGTCCACAGGCACAGCTTGAACAGCTCCGGCGGCAGCGGTGGCGTGGCATCAAGGATCGCCAGGGCCGGCTTGAGCTTTTCGGCCGGCACTTCGCTGTGGTCGGCGACTTCCACCAGGATGCCGATCATCTCCCGCCGCCCGAATGGCACACGCACACGCATGCCCGGCTGCAACTGCGCCCGCAGCACGCCGGCCGGGGCCCGGTAGTCGAACAGGCGGCGCAGGGGCGAGGGCAGGGCTAGGCGCAAAATGGCGTCGGGCACGCGAGGGGTCTCATCTATAAAGGCAGGCAGTGGCGCAGGGGCGGGAGCCTAGCAGACCTGCGGTAGAGGTGTCCCGTCTCTGGTACAGGAGGCAGCACTTCTGTGGGCGCCGGGCGGGTTATGGTGGGCAGGCTTGCCCGGTGGTGTGCCGCAATTTTTCTGATGAAAGGGGCTTTTATGTGTGTAAACGAGCGGAGGCGCCGCTTGCGTGATTAAAAAGGTCTGGTAGAATCCGCGGCCTAATTACGTGCGGTATTCGACAATAGTGTCGAGTGGCGGCACGCTAGCCCGAGGAAGTCACCATGAAAGCCGATATCCATCCAGCGTACGAAACCATCGAAGTCACCTGCAGCTGCGGCAACAAGTTCGAAACTCGTTCGAACCTGTGCAAGCCACTGGGTACTGACGTATGCAACGAGTGCCACCCGTTCTACACCGGTAAGCAGAAAACTCTGGACACCGGCGGCCGTGTACAGCGCTTCGCAGATCGCTTTGGTGCTTTCGGCAAGAAGCCTGCTGCTACTCCAGCAGAGTAAGGCTCAAAAGCCTTATGGGCTTTTGCCAGCTGTTGAAAAAGGCGTCCCTTGTGGGCGCCTTTTTTGTGCCTGGGATTTGGCTCTCGGCGGCGCAGGCCGAGGCGTTCTGCCCGGCACCGACGTCCCTGGCCCGTGTGGAAGTGCAGCGCGTGGTGGATGGCGACACGGTACGCCTCAAGGATGGCCGCAGCGTGCGGCTGATCGGTATCAATGCGCCGGAAACCGGCAAGAAGGGCCGTGCGGACGAGCCCTACGCCGTCGCCGCCCGTCAGCGCCTACAGGCGCTGGTCCAGGCCAGCGATGGCCGTGTCGGCCTGGTGGTGGGGCGCGAGCGTAAAGATCATTACGGGCGCACCCTGGCCCATCTTTATGGTGCCGACGGCAAGAACCTTGAAGCCCAACTGTTGGCCGAAGGGCTGGGCTTCCAGGTGGGTGTGGCGCCGAATGTTGACCTCGTCAGCTGTCAGCAGGCCGCTGAAAACACGGCCCGCAAGGCGCGGCTCGGTCTTTGGCGGCAATCGCCGGTGCAGGCCGTCACGCAACTCAAGCGTTCCGGGTTTGCCGTGGTCAGTGGCCGGGTCAGCAAGGTCGAACGCAATCGGGGCGGTCTCTGGATTGAGCTGCAGGGTTCACTGGTATTACGCATCGCCCCGGCTCTGGTCAGCCAATTCGACAGTGCCCTGCTCGATGGTCTGCAAGGGCGCACTGTTGAGGCGCGTGGTTGGGTGCAGGATCGTTCGCGACGCGGCGGCCTGAAAAGCGGCCAGGCACGTTGGCTGCTGCCACTGACCGATCCGGGGATGCTTAAATCGACGCTTTAAGAAAAAATTGTAGACATTTTTTAAGTCGATTGTGAACAGTTGAGCCCTTGTATCCCGTGGCTCTTGGCCGAAAGTCTTAGTGCAGGGCCCTTGACACCTGTGACTGCCCAGTCTTGTAGGGACTTTGCGACACGCGTATCCTCGGCGGTCCGTCGACCAACAGTAAAAGCGGAATGCCGATATGTCTGATTTGAAAACTGCCGCTCTCGAATATCATGCCCATCCTCGTCCAGGAAAGCTGAGTGTAGAGCTCACCAAAGCCACTGCCACCGCCCGCGACCTGTCGCTGGCCTACAGCCCTGGCGTTGCCGAGCCCGTACGTGAAATCGCCCGCGACCCTGAACTGGCGTACAAGTACACCGGCAAAGGCAACCTGGTTGCAGTGATTTCCGATGGCACCGCGATCCTGGGCCTGGGTAACCTCGGCCCATTGGCTTCCAAGCCAGTCATGGAAGGTAAAGGCGTGCTGTTCAAGCGCTTCGCCGGCATCGACGTTTTCGACATCGAAGTCGACTCCGAAAGCCCGCAGGCCTTCATCGACACCGTCAAGCGCATTTCCATCACCTTCGGTGGCATCAACCTGGAAGACATCAAGGCACCTGAGTGCTTCGAGATCGAAAAGGCCCTGATCGAGCAGTGCGACATTCCGGTATTCCACGATGACCAGCACGGCACCGCGATCGTTACCGCGGCCGGCATGATCAACGCCCTGGAAATCGCTGGCAAAACCCTGGCTGACGCCAAGATCGTCTGCCTGGGCGCTGGCGCTGCGGCCATCTCCTGCATGAAGTTGCTGGTGAGCATGGGCGCCAAGCTGGAAAACATCTTCATGGTCGACAGCAAGGGCGTGGTCCAGTCCGAGCGTACCGACCTGAACCAGTACAAGGCGATGTTTGCCCACGCCACCGAGAAGCGCACCCTGGCTGACGCCCTCGACGGTGCCGACGTGTTCGTCGGCCTGTCCGGTCCGAACCTGCTGAGCGCCGAAGGCCTGAAGTCCATGGCGGCCAACCCGATCGTGTTCGCCTGCTCCAACCCTGATCCAGAAATCTCTCCGGAACTGGCGCACGCCACCCGTAGCGACGTGATCATGGCGACCGGCCGTTCGGACTACCCGAACCAGGTCAACAACGTACTGGGCTTCCCGTTCATCTTCCGTGGTGCCCTGGACGTTCGCGCCAAGCGCATCAACGAAGAAATGAAAGTCGCCGCCGCCAACGCCCTGCGCGAACTGGCCAAGCTGCCGGTTCCTCAGGAAGTGTGCGACGCCTACGGTGGCATCAAGCTGGAATTCGGCCGTGAGTACATCATTCCGAAACCAATGGATAAGCGCCTGATCACCCTGATCTCCGATGCCGTGGCCAAGGCCGCGATCGAGACCGGTGTGGCTACCCTGCCGTATCCGAAGCACTACCCGCTGCAAAGCGTGGATGATGTGTTCAACGGCTAAGCCGTTGTAGCGCACAACAAAAAGCCCCGGCTCGCGAGAGTCGGGGCTTTTTGTTGGCTGGCAATTAGCTTGAGCCTTGCGGTGAGCTAAAGGTGGGAGCGGGCTTGCTCGCGAAGGCGGTGTGTCAGTCGGCCCATCTGAGCCTGATACTCCGCCT
>NZ_JASCPP010000145.1:0-12466 GCF_029959745.1 Pseudomonas sp. PS01298
CGAATGCGGTGTATCAGTCGCCAGATGCAGTGACTGGCACACCGCATTCGCGAGCAAGCCCGCTCCCACATTTTGATCTTCATTGTTCTTTGAAAGTTATGTGGGCCCCAACAAAAAATGCGCCCCTTGGGGCGCATTTTTTTGTTCGGTCAGCCATCGCCTATCAGGCAATCGCATCCCAAGCCCGATCACCGTGCTCGTCTTTGATCCGAGTCGGCAGGCCCATCACGTCCAGCGCCTTGAGGAACGGCTCAGCCGGCAGTTCCTCGACGTTGGCCATGCGTTGCACATCCCATTCACCACGGGCTACCAGCAGCGCAGCAGCGACCGGAGGCACGCCTGCGGTGTAGGAGATGCCCTGGCTGTCGGTCTCGGCGAAGGCTTCTTCGTGATCCGCCACGTTGTAGATGAACACCTCGTGCGGCTGGCCGTTCCTGGTGCCCTTGACCAGGTCGCCGATGCAGGTCTTGCCGGTGTAGCCAGGCGCCAGCGACGATGGGTCGGGCAGCACGGCCTTGACCAGTTTCAACGGCACGACTTCCAGGCCTTCGGCGGTGGTGACCGGCTTTTCGGAGAGCAGGCCGAGGTTTTTCAGCACGGTGAACACGTTGATGTAGTGTTCGCCGAAGCTCATCCAGAACCGCACGTTGGGCACGTCGAGGTTTTTCGACAGCGAGTGCACTTCATCGTGGCCGGTGAGATAGAGGTTCTGCGAGCCGACTACCGGCAGGTCGTCGGTGCGCTTGACTTCGAACATGGTGTTGCTGGTCCACTGGCTGTTCTGCCAGCTCCACACCTGTCCGGTGAATTCGCGGAAGTTGATTTCCGGATCGAAATTGGTGGCGAAGTATTTGCCATGGGAGCCGGCATTGACGTCGAGAATGTCGATCGAATCAATGCGGTCGAAATGCTGTTGCTGCGCCAGCGCGGCGTACGCGTTGACGACACCCGGGTCGAAGCCCACGCCAAGGATGGCGGTGATGTTCTTCTGTTTGCACTCTTCCAGGTGGTTCCATTCGTAGTTGCCGTACCACGGCGGGGTCTCGCAGACCTTGCCCGGCTCTTCGTGGATGGCGGTGTCGAGGTACGCGACGCCCGTGTCGATGCAGGCACGCAGGACCGACATGTTGAGGAACGCGGAACCCACGTTGATGACGATCTGCGATTGTGTCTCGCGGATCAGGGCCTTGGTCGCTTCCACGTCCAAAGCGTTCAGCGCGAAGGCCTGGATGTCGGCGGGTACCTTGAGGCTACCCTTGGCCTTGACGCTGTCGATGATGGCCTGGCATTTGGAGATGTTGCGCGACGCGATAGCAATACGACCGAGTTCGTCGTTGTGCTGCGCGCACTTGTGGGCCACCACCTTGGCGACACCTCCTGCACCAATGATAAGAACGTTCTTTTTCAATTGCTTTATCTCTCCTTTATCCGCCAGCTTACGAAAGGCTGGACAGGTAGTCGTCGTAACCAAATTCACGAACCACTTCGACTGTACCGTCGAGTTGTTTCACTACGATGGACGGCATTTTCAGGCCGTTGAACCAGTTTTTCTTGACCATGGTGTAGCCCGCGGTGTCGATGAACGACAGCCGATCGCCGATGGCCAGCGGACGATCAAATTGGTACTCGCCGAAGATGTCCCCGGCCAGGCAGGATTTGCCGCACACCATGTAGGTGTGTTCGCCCTCGCTCGGTGCCAGCTTGGCGTTGAGGCGATAGATCAGCAGGTCCAGCAGGTGCGCTTCGATGGAGCTGTCGACCACGGCCAGGTGTTTGCCGTTGTAGAGGGTGTCGAGCACGGTCACTTCCAGCGAGGCGCTGTTGGTGATCGCCGCTTCGCCGGGTTCCAGGTAGACCTGCACGCCGTACTTCTCGGAGAACGCCTTCAGGCGCGCGCAGAACGCGTCCAGCGCATAGCCTTCACCTGTGAAGTGGATGCCGCCGCCGAGGCTGACCCACTTGACCTTGTGCAACAGCGCGCCGAAGCGTTCTTCGATGGTGCCGAGCATTTTGTCGAACAGGCTGAAGTCGCCGTTCTCGCAGTTGTTGTGGAACATGAAGCCTGAGATCTGCTCGATCACGCCTTCGATCTTCTCCGGGTCCCATTCGCCCAGGCGGCTGAACGGGCGCGCCGGGTCGGCCAGCAGGTAGTCGGAGCTGCTCACCTGCGGGTTGACGCGCAGGCCACGGGTCTTGCCTTCACTGCGTTCGGCAAAACGCTGCAGCTGGCTGATAGAGTTGAAGATGATCTTGTCGCAGTTATCCAGCATCTCTTCGATTTCATCGTCGGCCCAGGCCACGCTGTAGGCGTGCGCCTCGCCTTCGAACTTCTGGCGACCGAGCTTGAGCTCATACAGCGACGACGAGGTGGTGCCGTCCATGTATTGCTGCATCAGGTCGAACACCGACCAGGTGGCAAAGCACTTGAGCGCCAGCAGGGCCTTGGCGCCGGACTGTTCGCGCACGTAAGCGATCTTCTGCATGTTGACCAGAAGCTTCTGTTTATCGATGAGGTAGTACGGCGTTTTGATCATTTTTGAGAGCCTGCGGCGGTGCCTGCCAAAAAAGGACACGCATTGTGCCCGCACTTGGATCAGATCGAAAGGTTAGTGGGCGGATTTTGCTGCGCCGCCTTTAATCTGGCCTGCGAATATGACAGCCCGTGAGGATGATGAACGGTCATGGTGATTGAGCCAGGCTGGGGCAACGAGAGGTGAGAATGGACGCATGGACAGTGCACTGGCTGGAGGCTTCGGGCCGCCTGGCCGAGTTTCGTCAGGCATTGACGGGAGAATTCGACATCGCCTGTCAGGTCATTTCCCGATACCAGCCTGCCCAGGACCTCCTGGCGATCGCACTCGACAAAGGATGGCTCCACACCCCCTGCAGGAGCCGGCAAGCTGGCTCCTGCAGGTCATCGGTGACATCAAACTGTCATCTGCCCACCATGTGACTGCCATATTCCCTCGCTACTGTCCTCGCCAATGAGATCGATCTCAAGCGAGTGACGATGACTGACCTGAAAGACGTTGCGCGGTTGGCCGGGGTGTCCCGTGCCACTGCCGCCCGCACCTTTGCTTCCCCCGACCAGGTGCGCCCGACCACCCGCGAGCAAGTGTTCGCCGCCGCCCGCGAGTTGGGCTTTCGCCCCAATCTGCTCGGCCGCCAGTTGCGGCTGCAAACCACCCAATTGATTGGCGTGGTGGTGCCCAACCTGCTCAACCCGGTGTTCGCCGAGCAGTTCCAGGCCATGGAGCGTGCGGCGCGGTTGCGCGGCTACAGCCTGGTGCTCGCCACCACGGACTACGACAGCGAGCGCGAAAGCAGCGTGGTCGAAGAGTTGTTGCGCCAGCGCGTCGACGGCCTGGTGCTGACGGTCACCGACGCCGAAAGCAACACCGTCCTCAGCAGCCTGAACAGCGAAAAAACCCCGTTCGTGCTCGCCTACCACCAACCCGGCAACCCCAACTACAGCGCCGTGTCGGTCGACAACCACGCGGGCATGGCCCTGGCTACCCGCTACTTGCTGGAAGCCGGTCACCGGCGCATCAGCATGGTCGCCGGGCCCGCGTTGCAGTCGGACCGGGCCCGGCTGCGTTATGCGGGCTACTGCGATGCGATGAGCGAATACGGGCTTGCAAGCCGGCCGGTGATCGAAATGCCGGCCCACACACAGGCCGAATTCGCCGCTATCGAAGCCTGCCTGCAAGGGCCCCAGGCGCCGACTGCGCTGGTGTGTTCCAACGATTTCCTGGCCATCAGCCTGATCGCCGAACTGCGCCGCAATGCCTGGCAGGTGCCGCAGCAACTGTCGGTCGTGGGCTTTGACGGCATCGCCCTCGGCACCCAGATGCACCCGACCCTGTGCAGCGTGGTGCAGCCCATCGCACTGCTCGCCAGCACGGTGATTGATCAACTGCTGGCGCAGATCGCCGGTAACGACCCGATATCCCACTGCCTGCCTTGCCATATCCGGCCGGGCGACAGCACTCAACCCCATGAGGAGAGCTTCGATGCGCGCATTGCGTAAAACCCTGGCAGCCGTGCTGCTCTGCGGTATGGCCGGCCTGGCCCAGGCCGCCGACACCGCAATTTGCTACAACTGCCCACCGGACTGGGCCGACTGGGGCACCCAACTCAAGGCCATCGCGGCCGACACCGGCGTGCAGGTGCCGCTGGACAACAAGAACTCCGGCCAGTCCCTGGCGCAACTGGTGGCCGAGAAGGCCGCCCCCGTGGCGGACGTGGTGTATTACGGCGTGACCTTCGGCCTGCAGGCGCAAAAGGCCGGCGTGGTCGACGGCTACAAACCCAAGGGCTGGGAGCAGATTCCCGCCGGCCTCAAGGACCCGGACGGCCACTGGTTCGCGATCCACTCCGGCACCTTGGGCATCATGGTCAACGTCGACGCGCTCGGTGGCTTGCCGGTGCCGCACAGCTGGGCCGACTTGCTCAAGCCTGAATACAAAGGCATGGTCGGCTACCTGGACCCGTCCAGCGCCTTCGTCGGTTACGTCTCTGCCGTGGCGATCAACCGCGCAATGGGCGGCGACCTGGACAACTTCGCCCCGGCCATCGACTACTTCCAGAAACTGGCGAAAAACGCGCCCATCGTACCCAAGCAAACCGCGTACGCGCGGGTGCTCTCCGGTGAGTTGCCGATCCTGGTGGACTACGACTTCAACGCCTACCGCGCGCGCTACAAAGACAACGCCAACGTGGCCTTCGTGATCCCCACGGAAGGCAGCATCAGCGTGCCCTACGTGATGAGCCTGGTGGCCAACGCGCCGCACCGCGCCAATGCGCAAAAGGTCCTCGACTTCGTGCTGTCCGACGCCGGCCAGGCACTGTGGGCCAAGGCTTATCTGCGCCCGGTGCGCCCGCTGAAAATGCCTGCCGACGTCGCCGCGCAATTCCTGCCCGACAGCGACTACGCCCGCGCCGGCGTGGTCGACTACGAAAAAATGGCCGCCGTGCAGGAAGCCTTCGCCGCCCGTTACCTGAACGAGGTCAAGTAAGTGGCAGCATCGGCAAAACATGCGGCCTGGGCGCTGGCCCCGGCCTGTGCGGTACTGCTCGCGTTCTGGCTGTTGCCGCTGGCGCACCTGATGCTGCTCGGCGCCGAGAGCCGCGACAGCCTCGGCAGCGGTTACTGGCAGGTACTCAGCAGTGCGCAATACCTGGGCAGCCTGGGGCAGACGCTGGTGCTGGCGGTCGTAGTGACACTGGTCGCGCTGTTGATCGGCGGCATCAGCGGGGTGTTCCTCGCGCGCCAGCAGTTCTTCGGGCGTTCGGCCCTGGTCGCGCTGCTGACCTTTCCCTTGGCGTTTCCAGGAGTGGTGGTGGGGTTCCTGGTGATCCTATTGGCGGGGCGCCAGGGCCTGCTGGCCTCCCTCGGCCTGCAACTGGCGGGTGAGCGCTGGATCTTTGCCTACTCGCTGGCCGGGCTGTTTGTCGGCTACCTGTACTTCTCGATTCCACGGGTGATCCTCACGGTGATGGCCGCGTGCGAAAGCCTCGACTGCAGCCTGGAAGAAGCCGCGCATTCGCTGGGGGCAGGGCACTGGCGCGTGGTCTGCGACGTGATCGTGCCCGGCCTGGCGCCGGCTTTGGCCTCGTGCGGGGCGATCTGCTTCGCCACCTCCATGGGCGCCTTCGGCACCGCGTTTACCTTGGGCACGCGCCTGAATGTGACCCCGGTGGCGATCTACAACGTGTTCACCAACTACGCCAACTTTGCCGTCGCCGCCGCGTTGTCGGTGGTGCTGGGTGCGCTGACCTGGGCGGTCTTGCTGCTCACGCGCCGGCTGGTGAAAAATGCGGGGACGGTCCTGTGAGGCGCTCATCGCTGTTTGTGATTCAACTGCTGTTCACCTTGCTGGTGTGCGCCTTCATGTTGGTGCCGGTGCTGATGTCATTGCTCGCCGGGCTCACGCGCAATTTCTTTGTGGGGCTGTCCAGTGGCTTGACCTTCGACTGGTTGATCCAGGTGTGGCAGGCCTATTCGCCGACGGTGTGGCTGTCGTTGCAACTGGCGCTGGCGTGCGCGGTGTGCGTCTGCGTGATCGGCGTGCCGGCGGCCTATGCCCTGGTGCGCATGAACAACCGCTTCAGCCGCGCCTTCGAAGAGTTGATGGTGCTGCCGGTGGCGATGCCGGGGTTGGCCAGTGCGCTGGCCTTGCTGCTGACCTACGGCCAGTTCGGCATGTTCCGCAGCAGCTGGTTGTTCATCCTGGTCGGGCATGTGCTGTTCACCTTGCCGTTCCTGGTGCGCCCGGTGATGGCGGTGATGCAGCGCCAGCACTTGCCGGTGCTGGAAGAGGCGGCGGCGAGCTTGGGCGCCGGGCCGATCAAGCGTTTTTTCAGCGTGGTGGTGCCCAACTGCCGCGCGGGAATCCTCGCCGGTGTGCTGATGGTGGTGACCTTGTCCCTGGGTGAATTCAACCTGACCTGGATGCTCCACACACCGATGACCAAGACCCTGCCGGTGGGCCTGGCCGACAGCTACGCCTCGGCGCGCCTGGAAATCGCCAGCGCCTACACCCTTATCTTTTTGCTGATGATCGTGCCGCTGTTGATTGCGCTGCAGGCCATCAGCGCGCGTTTGTCCCGTGGAGAGCGTCGATGACTGCTATCACTATTCGCCTGCAAGGCTGTCGCAAGGCGTTCGCCGACGGCACCGTGGCCGTGCATGACTTGAACCTGACCGTCGAAGGCGGCGAAACCCTGGCGATTCTCGGCCCGTCCGGTTGCGGCAAGACCACCACGTTGCGCCTGATCGCCGGCCTCGAACGTCCGGATGTCGGCCAGGTGTTGTTCGGCGATCAGGACGTGACCCGCCTGCCCATCGAGCGCCGCGACGTGGGCATGGTCTTCCAGAATTACGCGCTGTTCCCCAACCTGGATGTGGCCGGCAACATCGTCTACGGCTTGAAGATTCGCGGCGTGTCGGCGTCCGAACGCAACAAGCGCTGCGACGAGTTGCTGGAATTGGTGGGCTTGCAGCACCACGGCAAGCGCAGCATTCACGAGTTGTCCGGCGGCCAGCGCCAGCGCGTGGCCCTGGCCCGTGCATTGGCACCGCGCCCGAAAGTGCTGTTGCTCGATGAGCCGCTGGCGGCCCTTGATGCGCAATTGCGTGAGCGCCTGCGCAGCGAGTTGGATCAACTGCTGCGGGGCCTGGGGATCACCTCGGTGTTCGTCACCCACGACCAGGGTGAAGCCATGGCGCTGGGTGATCGCATCCTGGTGATGGAACACGGCCGCGTGGCGCAGTTGGGCAGCCCGCGGGATATCTACCAGAAACCGGCCAACGCGTTCGTCGCCGGATTCGTCGGCAACCTGAATGCGTTCTCGGTGCTCGAAGCCTCGCCACTGGGCCTGAAAGTCTGCGGCGGCGAACTGCCGTGGCAGGCGGCCAACCTGCCCGGCACGGTGTACTGCCGCCCTGAACACCTGCGCGTGATGGACGGCGAGGGGCACCTGCACGGTCATCTGCTGGCGCAGTTTTTCCAGGGCGCGCAAAGCCGCCTGCTGGTGGATGTGGGCGGTCCGCAACCGTTGCTCGTCGACAGCAGCGACAACCAGCTCTACGCCGTGGGCGCGCCGATTGCCCTGGCGATCACGCCGCACATGTTGTTCACCTTGAACGCCTGAGAACTTATGTCCAATCGTGCCTTTGTTGTTGCGCAGATCAGCGATCTGCACCTTAAAGCCGGCCAGCGCCTCACCTATGGCGTGGTCGATACCCTCGGTGCGCTGCGCCGCGCCGTCGATCATCTGAACGCCAGCCACCCACGGCCCGATATCGTGGTAGTCAGCGGTGACCTGGTGGACTTCGGCCGCGCCGATGAATACGCGGTGCTGCACCCTGAACTGGCGCGCCTGCACATGCCGGTCTACCTGGTGCCGGGCAACCATGATGCGCGCGGGCCGATGCTCGATGCGTTCCGTGATCACGCCTATTTGCCGGCCTCGGCCGAGGGGCCGCTGGACTGGGTGGTAGACGCGCATCCACTGCGCCTGATCGGCCTCGACTCGACCATTCCGGGCGGCCACGGCGGGCAGTTGCTGGACAGCCAATTGCAGTGGCTCGACGAGCAGCTGACACTGCGCCCCGACGCGCCCACGCTGCTGATCCTGCATCACCCGCCGTTTATCAGCGGCATCGGGCATATGGACCGTGAGCCCTTCATCAATGCGGCGGCTTTGGAAGCAGTCGTGGCCCGCCATCCGCAAGTGGAGCGCCTATTGTGTGGGCACCTGCACCGGCCGATGCAGCGGCGTTTCGGCGGCAGCATGAGTTGCGTGTGTCCCGGCACTTCGCACCAGATCGTGCTGGACTTGCAAGATACCGCGCCGGCGCATTTCAACCTGGAGCCGGCGGGGTACTTGCTGCATCGCTGGGATGCGCAACAGGGGTTGATCAGCCACAACGGCGTGTTCGGGGAGTACCCGGGGCCGTACCCGTTTTATGACGCGAATGGGTTGATTGATTGAAGCATCGGGCTTTCCATGGCGGGGATGGGGGCAGCTGCGCATCCCAGCGGTAGCAGGCTCCCTCGCCACGGTCCAGGACGGGGCTCAGGCCACGCGGTTTCTGCCTGAACCCTTGGCCTCGTACAAGCGCATGTCCGCACGTTTGAGCAGCGCCAGGGAGTCGCGGTCCGAGGGTTCGGCCACACCGACGCCGATGCTCACCGTCACATGGCCGACTGTCGGGAACACGGCGGCTTCCACGGCCGCGCGGATTTTTTCGGCGACCACTTCGGGGCTGTCCGGCTCCTCCACTTCGGGCAGCAGCACGGCGAACTCCTCACCGCCGTAGCGCGCGACGAAGTCGGTGGCGCGGGTGGTGTTTTCGATCAGCGCCGCGAGCTGGCACAGCACGTCATCACCGATGGCGTGGCCGTAGGTGTCGTTGACGCGCTTGAAGTAGTCGGCGTCGATCAGCAGCAGCGCGAAGGTGCGCCCTGTGCGCTGGAACAGCAGGCTGTTCTCGGCCAGTTTTTCATCGAAGCGACGCCGGTTGAACACGCCGGTCAGGGCGTCGTGGGTCGCCAGTTTGAGCAGGTCGGCGTTGGCCTGGGTGAGGTCGGCGGTGCGTTGGGCCACGGTGGCTTCCAGGGAGGCGTTGGCTTCTTGCAGTTCGCGTTCCTTGGAGAGCAATGATTGCGTCATGCTGGTGAGGGAGCGACCCAATTGGGCGATTTCCAGCACGGGGTGGTCCTGAGGGAAGACCGCGCCGGGCTGGTGGTTCTGCACCTGTTTGGCCGATTTGGCCAGGCGCTCGATCGGGCGGCTGAGGGAGGAGGCCAGGAAGTAGGCGGCGAGCACAAACACGACCGCAGCCAGCAAGCCCAGCACCAGCAATTTGTAGAGCAGGGTGCGCGCCGGTTCCAGTGCTACATCCAGCGGTTGGCGCACCATGATGTACCAGGTCATTTTCGCGTTGGACGGGCTCGGCACGGCGATGGAGGCGGTGACGTAGCCATTGCCGGTCGACCAGCCGGACGCACTGCGCAACTGGTCTGGCGGCATTTGCTCGCCGGCCAGCAACTCCGGGTAGAGCACCTTGCCATCGAAGTCGACGATCAGCGCCTCGATCTGGGGGATCGCATCTTTTTGCATCACGGCCGAATCGACGATCTGCGTGACCCAGCGCCAGTGCGCATGAGCGCCCAGCACGCCGATGGTTTCGCCATGTGCGTTGCGAATCGGCGCGGCAAAGTCGATGAAGCGCAACGGCTCGCCACTCGGCGAACCCGGCAACAGCTTGGCCAGCAGCACCGCCTCGTGAGGATCACCGGTGTACTCACCGCGCAGGCCGGCCTGGAACCAAGGGCGCTGCTGCACCGACTGATTGACCAGCAACCCGTTGACTGCCTGGCGCACTTGACCGTTGGCGTCGGCCACGCCCATCCACGCGTATTCGGCGCGCGACTGGGTGCGCAGCTCCATCAAGGTCAGGATGTCCGGCGCGTCCAGGTCGCCCTTGCGCATGATTGGCGCCTTGCTCAGCAGCGAAACTTCCAACTGGCGTTCACGCAATTGCACCGCCAGCAGCGCCGCCGTCGAGCGGGCCGTGCTCAACAGGGCGTTGCCGCTGGCCTGTTTCATCTGTTCGGTGGCGATATGGCCGACATAGACCCCCACGCTCAATAACGTGAGTAACGACAAACCGGCAAACCACAGGGTCAGGTGACTACGCAGACTGGCTTTGATCATGGGGGGCTTTCGTCGACTGGGCGTTATTACAGGGTAGGCTTAATACCACAGAGCGTGCCAGCACTTGGGACCACAAACGTTCAAGAAGCACGCCAGGGCGGCTCAGTAGACTCGCCTCACTTCTTCTATTGCGGGTTCCCCATGGATATTTTCCTCTACGCCTTCAGCGTCATGTACAGCCCAGGTCCGGTGAATTTCATGGGCCTGAATGCCGGGCTCACCGGCCAGTTCCGGCGCTCTACCGGGTTTTTCATCGGCGTTGGTTGCGCGATGCTGTTGTTGTTCGTGCTGTTTGGCTACACCGGCGAAGCGCTCATCTCCCCGGCGGTGCTGCCGTACATCTCGTTGATTGGCGGGGTGTACACGTTGTACCTCGCCTATCAGGTGTTCAACGCGCGCACCGAAGTTGAAGAGTCTGCAAGCCCTGCGACCAGGACCCTCACGTTCTGGAATGGCCTGGTGATCCAGTTGCTCAACCCGAAGGGCATCATGGCAGTGTTGCCGATCACCAGTGTGATGTTGCCGGCGGCGCACATTACCGGGGCATCCATCGCCGGGGTCTCGGCATTGCTGGCATTCGGGGCGTTTGGTGCGCCGTGGGTGTATGCGCTGCTGGGTGCGGTGCTGGGGCGGCGCATCAATGGGGCGTCGGCCTTCACGCTGTTCAACCGGAGCATGGGCGTGGCGCTGGCGGTGTGCGCGTATTTCATGTTTCACGCGTTCTATGTGCATTTGGTTTCAACGTGAGAATACATCTGGTACTGAGCCACCGCCTTCGCAGGCAAGCCAGCTTGTGTCTTGCGCTGGGTTTAAACTGAGGATGAGAGCGGTGGATGGCAAGCCGACCGACAGCGGTGCTTAAAGCACGTGTGGGAGCCTATGCTGCCATCCACCTCTCCACTCTGGTTATTGAGCCCGAACAGTTGAACGAGCCGACCTCGAACAGTACAAGCGTGGGCCCAGCCAGAGCGCTCTCACCATTGAGTGTAAGAGGGTTTGGCCATGTTTGCAGGCATCGATGTTTCTAAAGACGATCTTGAAGCTCAGCTGGATTCCAAAGAAGCCGGTATAAATTGCCCCAATACAGCGACTGGCTTCCCCCTTTTGATCGATTGGCTGAAGAGTCACCAGGTTCGTTGCGTGCTCCTGGAGGCGACAGGCGGCTACGAGCGACAGGTCATGAAAGCACTTCAAACCGATGGCTTCGAAGTTATACGGGTCAACCCCAGTCGAGCCAGGAGCTTTGCCAAAGCGATGGGGCAGCAAGCGAAAACCGACCCAATAGATGCACGACTTCTCGCTCAGTTCGCAGCCGCTATCAAGCCCCCCAAAACCCAGCCTACAAGCCCTGATCAAGACGATTTACGCGCCTTGGTTCATCAGCGCGAGAACTTTGTTCAGCAGCGAAGTGACGACGAACGACGTCTCAAAACAGCCGGTTCGGATGCCGTCAAACCTTTGCTGAAAGGTCATATCGATTACCTGAACAAAGTCATCGTGTTGCTCGATGCACAGATTCGCCAGAGTGCTGAAAGCCTTGATCGAAAAAGGGTTTTACGGCTGTGCTCGGTGAAAGGGATAGGACTTATTACCGCCGCCAGCTTGATGGCCTATCTGCCTGAACTGGGCAAAGTTGGGCGCCATGAAATCGCAGCACTGGCAGGCCTTGCTCCGTATAACAACGACAGCGGCAAGCAGAAAGGTAAACGCTACATCAGCGGAGGAAGGTTCTCGGTCCGACGCTCGTTGTACATGGCATGCTGGTCGGTTATTCGCTTTCAGCCTGAATTCAATGCCCGATATAAGGCTCTGTTAGATAAAGGGAAGTGCGCAAAAGTAGCGCTTATCGCCTGCATGCGGGTGTTGTTGATACGCCTGAACGCAATGATCCGAGACGATTCAGAGTGGAGAGATCGCGTAGCGTAATCAGCTACGCAATCAGCACTGGAGTAGTACACGGCCATCGGCTGTGGGAGTTTTTGTGGCTGACTTGATGGTGTTTTTTTTAAAGGTATCAAGACAGTTGCTCCCACATTAGGCTGTGTTGAGTCAGAGGTATTTGAGTCCTGCCAGGTTTGGGGGCTTGGCTTGTGTGCGTCAACTGCATACCTGACTGACTGGGCGCGATCAAAATGTGGGAGCTGGCTTGCCTGCGAAAGCGGCGTGTCAGTGGATGCATCTGGTGCTGACCCACCGCCTTCGCAGGCAAGCCAGCTCCCACATTAGTCCGTGTTGGGTC
>NZ_JASCPP010000146.1:0-12381 GCF_029959745.1 Pseudomonas sp. PS01298
GGCTTGCCTGCGATGGCGGTGGTGAATGTTGCACCGCCATCGCAGGCAAGCCAGCTCCCACACTGTGCGTTTCATCGGGTTCAGAAGCTGCGCAGGCGCTTGCGTTGCAACGTCTGGCTGGGGGATTCATCGAACAGCTTGCGGTACTCGGCCGAGAATCGGCCCAGGTGGGTAAACCCCCAGCCCAGGGCGATTTCGGAGATGGTGTGGGTTGAGCCGTGTTCGAGGATTTGCTGGCGCACGGCGCCCAGGCGGTATTTCTTCAGGTAGGCCATGGGCGACAGGGCGAAGTATTTGCGAAAGGCGTCGAACAGCTTGAAACGCGACACCCCGGCCGCCGCTTCCAGATCCTCCAGGTGCACCGCTTCGCGGGCGTTGTCCTGGATGTACTGCCGGGCGCGGATCAAATAGTGCGGCAGCTTCACGCCCAGCATGTCCCGCAGCTCTTCGGAGTAGTTGTTCGGCTGGGCCAGGATCAAGCCCTTGATCAGCGAACTTTCCAGGTCCCGGGTAAACGCCGCCTGGTCATACAGCTCACTGCTGCGCTCCAGCTCGGCGATGAAATACCGCGCCATGCGCCACCACGACGCAGAAGCGCCGTCGACTGCATCCATCACCGCTTCGAAGCGCAGCGGCGCCTCAATCGGCCGTTGCAGCAAGCCTTCCAGCGACTCGCTCATGGCCGCGCGGGTGATCACCACCTGCAGCTTGCGGCAGTCGCCCGAGATTTCCAGCACCTGATGTTCGTTGGGCGAGATGATCACGCCCTGGTCACGGTTGGACATGAGCCGTTTGCCGTTCTTGCTCAGCTCCTGCTCGCCCACCAGCGGCAGGGTCAGGCTGTAGCTGCTGAAGTGCTCGGCGTCCTCGATATCGATGGTGACGTCGGTGCCGTATTCGATAATCCCCAGCGTCGTGGCGCGGGACTTGAACACATTGGCACTGTGGTGAAAGCGGATGCGCTCCGGCGTCGCGGTTTGCAGCCGGTGCGGCCCGCAGATGCCGGACATCCAGCTGCAGGCGCCTTCAAGGTCGAAACGCTCGATACGTATATCGCGTGTATTGCTACTCATCACGGGGCACCCACGGCAATTGTGGCCGGCGCGCTCTGACGGCGCGTCCTGGTTGATCGACAGCAAGTTTTACGCCACGCCAGCCGTATTGCCACTGGGTGGATAGCAACCGTCGACTAAGTGGATAAGCCGCCGGCTTTTTCGACCCTCACCTTGCAAGACAGTAGCGCATCACGTCACCGCCCTGCACCGCCGTGGGTATTTGCTGCCCAACTTTGCGGCCTGCCTTTGCCCATTAACCGGATAGCCCCGCGCCGCGTCGCAGCCTCTTAATGGCCCACCTGTTTAGCCATTATCAAAAGGTGCCTCCCATGAGTGGTGCAAGAAGCGTCGAGCAATGGAAAAGCTTTATCGAAAGCTGCCTGGATTTTCGCCCGGCCGATGCCGTGTTCCGTATCGCCCGCGACATGTTCACCGAGCCGGAGCTGTTCGACCTGGAGATGGAGTTGATCTTCGAGAAGAACTGGATCTACGCCTGCCACGAAAGCGAACTGGCGAATAACCACGACTTTGTGACGATGCGCGCCGGGCGCCAGCCGATGATCATCACCCGCGACGGCGAAGGCCAACTGAATGCGCTGATCAACGCCTGCCAGCATCGCGGCACCACCCTGACCCGGGTTGGCAAGGGCAACCAGTCCACCTTCACCTGCCCGTTCCACGCCTGGTGCTACAAGAGTGACGGCCGGCTGGTGAAGGTCAAGGCGCCGGGGGAATACCCGGAAGGTTTCGACAAGGCCACGCGCGGTTTGAAAAAGGCACGCATCGACAGCTACAAGGGCTTCGTATTCATCAGCCTGGACGTGCACGGCACGGACAGCCTGGAAGCGTTCCTGGGCGATGCCAAAGTGTTCTTCGACATGATGGTCGCGCAGTCCGCCACCGGTGAGTTGGAAGTGCTGCCGGGCAAGTCCGCCTACACCTATGACGGCAACTGGAAGCTGCAAAACGAAAACGGCCTGGACGGCTACCACGTCAGCACCGTGCACTATAACTACGTGGCCACGGTGCAGCATCGCCAGCAGGTCAATACCGAGAACGGCAGCGGCTCCGCCAGCACCCTGGACTACAGCAAGCTCGGTTCCGGCGACGCGAATACCGATGACGGCTGGTTCGCTTTCAACAACGGGCACAGCGTGCTGTTCAGCGACATGCCCAACCCCAGCGTGCGCTCCGGCTACGCCACGATCATGCCGCGCCTAGTCGAAGAGCACGGCCAGCAAAAAGCCGAGTGGATGATGCACCGCCTGCGCAACCTGAACATCTACCCGAGCCTGTTCTTCCTCGACCAGATCAGCTCACAGCTGCGCATCATCCGCCCGGTGGCGTGGAACAAGACCGAGATCATCAGCCAGTGCCTGGGGGTGAAGGGCGAGTCCGACGCCGACCGCGAGAACCGCATCCGCCAGTTCGAGGATTTCTTCAACGTGTCCGGCATGGGCACACCGGACGACCTCGTGGAGTTCCGCGAAGCCCAGCGTGGCTTCCAGGGCCGCCTGGAGCGCTGGAGCGACATCTCGCGCGGCAGCCACCGCTGGGAGACCGGCCCGACGCCGAACAGCGAGGCTATCGGCATCCAGCCGGCCATGACCGGCACCGAATTCACCCACGAAGGCTTGTACGTCAACCAGCACCGCAACTGGCAGCAGTTCCTGCTCGACGGCCTTGATCGACACGCGTTGAAACTGCGGGAGGTGAAATGATGAGCGCGCCATTGCAGTACCAGATCGAGCAGTTTTTCTACCGTAAATCCGAGCTCTGCGATGCCCAGGACTGGGACGCCTATGTAGAGCTGTTCGACCCCCAGAGTGAATTCCATCTGCCGCAATGGGACTCCGAACACGTCTACACCCGCGACCCCAAGCGCGAGATGTCGCTGATCTACTACGCCAACCGTTCGGGCCTGGAGGACCGCGTCTTCCGCCTGCGTACCGGCAAGGCGGCATCCGCCACGCCGATGCCGCGCACCTTGCACCTGATCAATAACGTGCGCATCAACGAGCAGGCGGACGGCACGCTGGAAGTACGCCTGAACTGGCACACGCTGTTCTATCGCCTGGCCACCTCGGAGCAGTTCTACGGGCACGCCACCTACCGCCTCAAACCCCATGGCGACAGTTGGCTGATCACCCGCAAGCACGCGTTGCTGCTCAACGACACCATCAACTCGGTGCTGGATTTCTATCACCTCTAAACGCGCCTTCATGGCGAGCAGGATTGTTGTGCTGAACGGGCTTGTTGTGGCGAGCGGGCTTGCCCCGCGTTGGGGCGCGCAGCGGCCCCAATAGTCACCGCATTTCGTCAGTCAAACAACGGTGCCTGGACCAGAACCCGCTGCACGCCCCAACGCGGGACAAGCCCGCTCGCCACGACAGGCGCACTCGACACGCTCATGACTCTGCGGAGACCAACACATGAATCACAAAGTGGCCTTCAGCTTCGCCGATGGCAAGACCCTGTTTTTCCCGGTGGGCGCCCACGAGATCCTGTTGGATGCGGCGCTGCGCAACGGCATCAAGATCCCCCTGGATTGCCGCGAAGGCGTATGCGGCACGTGCCAGGGCCGTTGCGAGTCCGGCGAGTACACCCAGGATTATGTGGACGAGGAAGCCCTCTCCAGCCTCGACCTGCAGCAACGCAAGATGCTCAGTTGCCAGACCCGGGTGCAATCCGACGCGACGTTCTACTTCGACTTTGATTCAAGCCTGTGCAATGCGCCCGGCCCGGTACAGCTGCAAGGCACAGTGAGCGCGGTGCAGTTGGTGTCCGCCAGCACGGCGATCCTGCAGGTTCAGCTGGACGCGTCGCTGGATTTTCTGCCCGGCCAGTACGCGCGCCTGTCCGTTCCCGGCACCGACAGCTGGCGCTCGTATTCCTTCGCCAACCGGCCCGGCAATCAGCTGCAGTTCCTGGTTCGCCTGTTGCCCGACGGCGTGATGAGCAACTACCTGCGTGAGCACTGCCAGGTAGGTGACCGCCTCTTGATGGAAGCGCCGCTGGGCGCTTTTTACCTGCGTCACGTGACCAAGCCGCTGGTGCTGGTCGCTGGCGGCACCGGGTTGTCGGCCTTGCTGGGCATGCTCGATGAACTGGTTGCCAGCGGCTGTGACCAACCGGTACACCTGTATTACGGCGTACGCAGTGCCGAGGACCTGTGCGAGGCCGAACGCATCGACCAATACGCCTCCACCCTCGATTTTCGCTACACCGAAGTGCTGAGCAACCCATCGCCGGCGTGGCCCGGCAAGCGCGGTTACCTCACCGAACATTTCGACCTGGCCGAATTGCGGGACAGATCGGCAGATATGTACGTGTGCGGCCCCCCTCCAATGGTCGAATCCATCCAGCAATGGCTGGCAGATCAGGCACTTGATGGCGTTCAGTTGTATTACGAAAAGTTCACGCAGAGTAATATCTGACCCTCAGCACTTCTGAGGGGCTGGTGCGGCGTGCAATCAACCCTGAGAAAAACAAGTAGAAGGGAATGTTAATGGCGGATGACATGGTTAACCCGGTAGGCCTCAAGCGGGGCTTGAAGAACCGGCATATTCAGCTGATCGCCTTGGGAGGGGCGATTGGCACGGGGCTTTTCCTCGGCTCGGCAGGCGTGCTCAAGTCGGCGGGACCGTCGATGATCCTCGGCTATGCGATTGCCGGTTTCATCGCGTTCCTGATCATGCGCCAGCTCGGCGAAATGATCGTCGAAGAGCCGGTGGCCGGTTCCTTCAGCCACTTCGCGCACAAATACTGGGGCGGTTACGCAGGCTTCCTGGCGGGCTGGAACTACTGGGTGCTCTACGTCCTGGTGGGCATGGCCGAACTCACGGCCGTGGGCAAGTACATCCAGTTCTGGTGGCCGGAGATTCCGACCTGGGTCAGCGCGCTGGTGTTCTTTGTCGCGGTGAACCTGATCAACACCCTCAACGTGAAGTTCTTCGGTGAAGCCGAGTTCTGGTTCGCGATCATCAAGGTGGTGGCGATCGTCGGCATGATCGTGCTCGGCTGCTACCTGCTGTTCAGCGGCACCGGCGGCCCGCAGGCCTCGATCACTAACCTGTGGAGCCACGGCGGGTTCTTCCCGAATGGCGGCATGGGGCTGTTGATGTCCATGGCGTTCATCATGTTCTCGTTCGGTGGCCTGGAGTTGGTGGGCATCACCGCCGCCGAGGCCAGCGAGCCGCGCAAGGTGATCCCCAAGGCGATCAACCAGGTGGTGTACCGGATCCTGATTTTCTACGTCGGCGCACTGACTGTGCTGTTGTCGCTGTACCCTTGGGACCAATTGCTGCAAACCCTCGGCGCGTCGGGCGATGCCTACAGCGGCAGCCCGTTTGTGCAGATCTTCTCGCTGATCGGCAACGACACCGCGGCGCACATCCTCAACTTCGTGGTCCTGACCGCGGCGCTGTCGGTGTACAACAGCGGCGTGTACTGCAACAGCCGCATGCTGTTCGGCCTGGCCGAGCAGGGGGATGCACCCAAGGCGCTGATGAAGCTCAACAAACAAGGCGTGCCGTTGCGTGCCCTGGCCATTTCGGCGTTGGTGACGATGCTGTGCGTGGTGGTCAACTACGTGGCGCCCCAGAGTGCGCTGGAGTTGCTGTTTGCGCTGGTGGTTGCCTCGCTGATGATCAACTGGGCGCTGATCAGCATCACCCATATCAAGTTCCGCAAGGCCATGGGCGAGCAAGGCGTGGTGCCGTCGTTCAAGACCTTCTGGTTCCCCTTCAGCAACTACCTGTGCCTGGCGTTCATGCTGATGATCGTCAGCGTGATGCTGGCGATCCCTGGCATTCGTGAGTCGGTGTATGCGATGCCGGTGTGGGTGGGGATTATCTACATCGCGTATCGGATGCGGGTGCGCAGAAGTAACGCGCCAGTCAACGCACAGTGATACCTGTGGGAGCCGGGCTTGCCCGCGATGGCGGTGGGTCAGCCGATGGCTGTGGTGGCTGACACACCGCATCGCGGCAAGCCAGCTCCCACCGTTGATTGCATTCCAAATGAAAAAGCCCCGGTTATCCGGGGCTTTTTTCATAGCGTGGAACGCACTCGCCACAGCTCGGGGAACAGCACGGTGTCGAGCATCTTGCGCAGATACCCCACGCCCTCAGTACCACCGGTACCGGGCTGGAAGCCGATAATCCGTTCCACCGTCGTCACATGCCTGAAGCGCCACTGGCGGAACGAATCCTCCAGGTCGATGAACTTCTCGGCCAACTGATACAAATCCCAATACCGGCTCGGGTCGCGGTACACCTCACGCCACGCGGCTTCCACCGATTCATCGTGAACCGTGGCCGCCGTCGGGTCACGTTCGGCGCGCTTGGGGTCAATCGCCAGGCCCGCCTTGGCCATCAGGTTGACCGCCTCGTCATACAGCGACGGCGTGGCAATCGCCACTTTCAACTCGTTCAACAACTCCGGCCGATGCGCGTGAGGACGCAACAGCGCCGCGCTTTTATTGCCGAGGATAAATTCGATCTCGCGGTACTGGAACGACTGGAACCCCGACGACTGCCCCAGGAACGGACGGATCGCCTTGTACTCCGACGGCGTCATCGTCGCCAGCACGGCCCAGGCGTGCACCAGTTGATCGAAAATCCGCGACACCCGCGCCAGCATCTTGAACGCCGGCGGCAACTCGCCAAGGCGCACATGTTCGCGGGCGGCCTTGAGTTCGTGGAGCATCAGTTTCATCCACAGCTCAGACGTCTGGTGCTGGATGATGAACAGCATTTCGTTGTGGTCCGGCGACAGCGGGTGCTGGGCGCTGAGGACTTTGCCCAGGTCCAGGTAGTCGCCATAGCTCATGGACTCGGAAAAATTCAGCTCGGCGTTATGCCATTCTTCCGGCGGTTGGTAATCAGCAGAGAAGGGACATTGGCTCATCGCGTGGGCTCCTTGAGCGGGCGGAGAATGGCGCGGACCGGGCTCGCGTCGAGGTTGGCAAAGCGCAACGGCAGCGCGATCAATTCATAGTCGCCCTCCGGTACGTCATCGAGCACGATGCCTTCAAGAATCGCCATGCCATGACGGGCCACGGCGTTGTGCGAATCCATGGTCTTGGATTGCTGCGGATCGAGGGACGGCGTGTCGATCCCGACCAGCCGCACGCCGAGGCTCGCCAGCAACTCGATGGTCTGCGGGGCGATGGCGGTGAAATTCGAATCCCATTCGGTCAGCGGCGCGTGTGGATAAGTACGCAACAGCACGCGCTCTGGCAGGTTATCCACACGCCCTTCCAACTGATGCGGCTGCACCAGCGCGCCGCTGCCCAGGCAATGCAGGACCCGGCACGGCCCCATGTAGACATCCAGCGACACCTCGCCAATCGGCGCGCCGTCCGCGCTGTAATGCAGCGGCGCATCGACATGCGCACCGGTGTGCGGCGACAAGGTAATGCGCCCGACATTCACCGGGCATTCCGGACCGAACTGCCAGACGCGCTCTTCCTGGAACGGCGTATCGCCCGGCCAGGTCGGGGTCGCCGTACTCAAGGGCGGGCTGATGTCCCACCACGTTTTTATTGGATTCATTTCAAGGCTCTCGGCGGTTACTGGGGTGAATGATACGAGGGCCAGCTGTGAATTTTCTTGCGAATTCCAGCGCCAGGCGGGATTTCTTTCGTACTTACTGCGAGGAATTGCCGTATTTGTGATTGGATATTGCAAATGTAGGCGCCAGCTTGCCGGCGATGGCGTTCCTACGAGGCCCATCGCTGGCAAGCCGGCGCCTACAGGGTTTTGTATTGCGCGGGACTTGCGCTTCTGGGCATCCCGATGTCGAGTTCAGACCACTGGCACGACGCCCGAGGCCTTAGGGTGCATCTTTGCATTCACTGCCTCGGAGTCATCATGTCCAAGCCCATCACCGTACTGCGCGACACCCACCCCCTGCCGGTCCTGGATGCCTGCAAATGGGAAAAACTCGAAGGCGACCCGCACACCGTCAACCTCAACGCCTACACCAGCGAAGACGGCAGCAAGATCATGGGCACCTGGATCTGCACACCAGGCAAGTGGTACGTGGAATACGTGAAGTGGGAATACTGCCATTTCCAGGAAGGCTACTGCGTGATCACCCCAGAAGGCCTGGAACCGATCCATTTGCGGGCTGGGGATATCTTTGTGGTGGAACCGGGGATGAAGGGGACGTGGGAAGTGGTCGAGACGGTGCGTAAGTATTTTGTGTTTGCGTGAGCGACCACGTTATTTGTGGTGAGCGGGCTTGCCCCGCGTTGGGGTGCGTAGCGGCACCTGAGCTTGGCGCCGGGTTCTGACTGCAGAAATTCGGTGACTCTGATGGGGCTGCTGCGCAGCCCAACGCGGGGCAAGCCCGCTCACCACAGAAAGCCCGCTCGCCACGGAAAGTCTGCTTGTCACCGAAAGTCCTCAGGCCACGGAAAGCCCGCTTGCCGCGACAAGCGGGTTCAGCACTCTACTTGGGTTTGCGATAGCTGTTGATGATCGCCGAGAAGTCCTTGCCCCCCTCCCCTCGCTGGCTCATCGATTGATACAACTGCTGGGCCACGGCGCCCAGGATGACGGGCTGCTTGGCCTGACGTGCCGCCTCGGTAGCCAGGCCAAGGTCCTTGAGCATCAGGTCAGCGCCAAAGCCACCGGTGTAGCCGCGCGATGACGGCGCGGTTTCAATCACGCCCGGCCATGGGTTGTAGGTGTCGGAACTCCAGCAACGTCCGGTGGAGCTGTTGATGATGCCGGCCAGCACTTGGGTGTCGATCCCCAGCGCATCGCCCAGCGCCATGGCTTCGCTGACGCCGACCATACTGATTCCGAGCAGCAGGTTGTTGCAGATCTTGGCGATTTGCCCGGTGCCGACCTCACCGCAATGCACGATGTTACGCCCCATCTGCGCCAGCACCGGTTGCAGGGTGGCGAACAGTTCAGGGGTGCCGCCGACCATGAAGGTCAGGGTGCCGGCACTGGCGCCGCCGGTGCCACCGGAGACTGGAGCGTCGGCCACGACCACACCTTGCTTGGCCGCCGCAGCCGCTACGTCGCGGATCGTCTGCGGGTCGATGGTGCTGCAATCCACCGCCGGCACGCCTTGGCCGATACCAGCGAGTACGCCGTCTTCATTCAGCCACACGCTACGCACATGCGCGGCCGCCGGCAGCATGGTGATCACAAGCTCGGCGTCTTTCGCCGCATCGCGGGGTGAATCGCTGATAGTGCCGCCCAGCTCGGCCAATTCCTTGAGCACGGCCTGGTTCAGGTCAAACAGGTTCAGCGCGTGGCCGGCCTTGATCAGGTTGCGGGCCATGGGCGCGCCCATGTTGCCCAAGCCGATAAATGCAATCTTCATGGTCGTCTCCCGGAATCAGCGCAGGTTGATGGTGGTGTTGACGCCATCGTTGACCGTGTCGTCGTCGAACCAGCGGCTGGTGACGGTTTTGGTCTGGGTGTAGAACTGCACCACTTGCTTGCCGTACGGGCCGAGGTCGCCGAGCTTGGAGCCACGCGAACCGGTGAAGCTGAAAAACGGCACCGGCACGGGGATCGGGATGTTGATGCCGACCTGGCCCACGTCGATTTCGCTCTGGAATTTACGCGCCGCCGCACCACTCTGGGTAAACAGACCGGTGCCGTTGCCGAACGGGTTGGCGTTGACGAGCGCGATGGCCTCGTCGAGGGTCGCGACTTCGAGCACCACCAGCACCGGGCCGAAGATTTCCTGGGTGTAGATCTGCATGTCCGTGGTCACGCCCGAGAACAGGGTCGGGCCGACAAAGTTGCCTTGCTCAAAGCCCGGCACCTTGATGTCGCGGCCGTCCAGCTCGAGCTTGGCGCCTTCTTTCACACCGCTTTCGATCAGCTCGAGGATGCGCGCCTTGGCGCGTTTGGAAATCACCGGGCCGACATCGGTACCGGCCTCGCTGCCGGCATTGACCTTGAGTTTTTGCGCCAGCGCCTTGAGGTCCGGCAGCCATTGTTTGGAGGCACCGACCAACACCACCACAGAGGTGGCCATGCAACGCTGGCCCGCTGCGCCGAAACCGGCACCGACCAGCGCATTGAGGGTGTGTTCGCGGTTGGCATCCGGCAGCACCACGGCGTGGTTCTTGGCGCCCATCATCGACTGCACGCGCTTGCCGTGTTTGCCGGCCAGGTCATAAACATGCGTACCGACGGCGGTCGAACCGACGAAGGACACGGCCTTGATGTCTTTATGGGTGCACAGCGCATCCACCACATCCTTGCCGCCGTGCACCACGTTGAGCACGCCGGCCGGTACGCCGGCTTCCAGCGCCAGCTCCACCAATAGCACGGTCGACAGCGGGTCCTGCTCGGACGGCTTGAGGACGAAGGTGTTACCGCAGGCGATCGCCATCGGGAACATCCACAGTGGAATCATCGCCGGGAAGTTGAATGGGGTAATGCCGGCACACACGCCGATGGGTTGGCGCAGGGTATAGGTGTCGACGCCACCGGCGACGTTTTCAGCGAATTCGCCCATTTGCAGAGTGCCGATGGAGCACGCGTGCTCCACCACTTCCAGGCCACGGAAAATATCGCCCTCGGCATCGGCAATGGTCTTGCCCTGCTCGGCGCTGAGGACTGCGGCGATGCGTTTGGAATGTTCGCGGATCAAGGCTTGCAGCTTGAGCATGATGCGCATGCGCGCGCCGATCGGGGTCAACTTCCAGGTCTGGAAGGCGCGATGGGCTGCGTCGATGGCGGCATTCACTTCATCGGCAGTGGCAAACGGCACTTTGGCCAGCACTTGCTGGGTGGCCGGGTTGACGATGTCGTGCCACTCGGTGGTCTTGGACTCGACCCATTCACCGTTGATCAGCAGCTTGACCTGTTGCACGGAAATATCGGCAGATGCGTTCATGTGGTCTCCAATCTTGTAGTTATGCAGAGACAAGGCGCGTGAATCGCCTTGGGAATGAGGCGTTTTTGGAGTATAGATGTGCAAATCTCTAATAAGAACGCACATAAAAGCCGGTCCAATATGCAAAAAAACATCACATCATTGGGCTCCCTGAACTGGGACGACCTGAAGTTTTTCCTCGAAGTGGCCCGCACCCGCAAGGCCAGCGTCGCGGCCAAGCGCCTGGCGGTGGACTACACCACGGTGTCGCGGCGCATCAGCTCACTGGAAGTGTCGCTGGGTACTTTGCTCTTCGAAAAATCTCGGACCAACGGCTTCGTCCTCACCACCGAGGGTCAACGTTTGCTGGGGTACGCCGAGTCCATCGAGAGCACCCTGCACATGGCTTGCGAGCAGGTGTCCGGCTCCGGCGTGGCACTGTCCGGGCATGTGCGCATGGGCTGTACCGAAGGCTTCGGCAGTTTTTTTGTCACCCCGCAGCTCAGCCATTTCGTCGACACTTACCCGGCGATCTCGGTGGACATCCTGCCCCTGCCCCACTTCATCAGCCTGTCCAAGCGCGAAGCTGACATTGTCATCGCACTGGAACGCCCGGAACACGGGCCCTACGTGTGCTGCAAACTGTGTGACTACAAACTGCAGCTGTATGCGACCCAGGAATACCTCGACCAGCACCCACCGATCCGCAAACCCACGGATTTGGCCGAGCACCCGTTTATCAGCTATGTGGATGACCTGGCGTTCAGCTCCGAGCTGCTCTACCTGGCGAACGTGGTGCCCGGCGCCAGCGCCAGCCTGCGCAGTACCAGCGTGATTGCCCAGTACGTGGCAGCGCAGCAAGGCCGGTCGATGGCGATATTGCCGTGCTTCCTGGCGGCGCAGGATCCTCGGTTGCTGCCGGTGCTGGGGGAGCAGATCACACTGACTCGGCAGTTCTGGATGTATTGCCGGGAAGACTTGCGCAAGTTGAAACGCATCACCTTGCTGTGGGATTACATCCGCGAGGTGACGGAACAGAACCAGGGCTTATTGATGGGGGAGACGCGGGAGATCAAGTTTGCAGATTAAGGGGTGCGCGCGCTGTTGCCGCGAGCGCACTGCAAAATAATAGGGGGCTGGTCAGCCAGTTTAGCCGTGACTGATACACCGCTATCGCAGGCAAGCCAGCTCCCACATTTGAACTGCGGCGGATGCAAGATTTTGGTTAGACACAAATAGTGTGGAAGCTGCGGCGAGTGCAAGATTTTGGTCAGACACAAATAAGTGTGGGAGCTGCGGCGAGTGCAAGATTTTAGTCAGACACAAATAGTGTGGAAGCTGCGGCGGGTGCAAGATTTTGGTCAGACGCAAATAAGTGTGGGAGCTGGCTTGCCTGCGAAGGCGGTGGGTCAGCCAGCTTAACCTTGACTGATACACCGCTATCGCAGGCAAGCCAGCTGCCACATTT
>NZ_JASCPP010000147.1:0-12365 GCF_029959745.1 Pseudomonas sp. PS01298
TCAGACGCAAATAAGTGTGGGAGCTGGCTTGCCTGCGAAGGCGGTGGGTCAGCCAGCTTAACCTTGACTGATACACCGCTATCGCAGGCAAGCCAGCTCCCACATTTGAACTGCAGCGGAAGCAAGATTTTGGTTAGACACAAATAGAGTGGGAGCTGCAGTGGGTGCAAGATTTTGGTCAGACGCAAATAAGTGTGGGAGCTGCGGCGAGTGCAAGATTTCAGTCAGACGCAAATAAGTGTGGGAGCTGGCTTGCCTGCGAAGGCGGTGGGTCAGCCAGCTTAACCTTGACTGATACACCGCCATCGCAGCCAAGCCCAGCTCCCACATTTTGAATGCAGTGCAGGTGGAAAACCCGCTTAGTCCGCACTCACCACAATCGACACCCGCCGATTCTCCGTACGTCCCGCCGCCGTCGCGTTCGACGCCACCGGTTCGCTGCTGCCCAAACCGCGCAGCTGGATGTTTTCCTCCTTCATGCCCACACCGATCAGCACCGTGGCCACGCTCTTGGCGCGGCGCAGGGACAGTTGCTGGTTGTAGGTTTCCTTGCCCGAAGCGTCGGTATGGCCGTCGACGCGCACGCGCTCGATGCCCACGCCGAGCAGGGCCTTGCCGATACGCTGGACGATCTCGGTACTGGGCTGGTTGAGGGTTTCGACGTCGCTGCCAAACAGCACTTTGCCGGACAGGCCGAACGCCCAACCCTCGTCGGTCAGCTCAAAGCCTTGTTGCTTGAGCACGGCGACCTGGGCCGGGGTCAAGCCTTTGGGTGGGGCGGTCTGGCAACCGCTGAGAGCCAGCAGTGACACCAGCACGGTGATGAAGATAAAACGCGCGGTCGAAAACAAGGGATCAACTCCTGTGTTGAACATTGACGGCAGGACTCTCCGACTCCGCCGTTTGCTGCCCGCCCTGGGCCTGCCGTTTGGCCTGGTACATCGCTGCATCGGCGGCATTGAGCAAGGTGCCTGGCGTGGCGCCATGATCGGGGTAGATGGCAATGCCGATACTGAGGGAGGTCAACACCTGGGTATTCCCAGGCACGGCAATCGGCACGTCCATGCTGGCGATAATCTTGTCGGCGATGCGCTGGGCGTCTTCCACTTTATGCAACGGCGCCAGCAGGATGGCGAACTCATCGCCGCCCAGGCGCGCGACCAGGTCATCTTCGCGCAGTTGTGCCCGCACGCGTTCAGCGACGGCCACGAGGACGGCATCGCCTGCGGCATGGCCAAAGCTGTCATTGATTTCCTTGAAGCGGTCGCTGTCGAGGTAAAGCACCGCGACCTGCTCCTTGACCTTCGCCGCGCTGCGCAAGGCACGAATCAGCCGACCTTCGAAAAACGCCCGGTTGGGCAAGCCAGTGAGACTGTCGTGGTTGGCCTGGTGCGCAAGGGTTTCGTTCTCGCTTTGCAGGTGGCTTTGCCAGGCTTCCATTTCACCGAGCAACGCATTGAAGTCGCTGCCCAGGCTGTCGAGTTCGGCGATCCGCGCGGGCGGCACGCGGCGGTCGAAGTCGCGCTCGCTGCGGGCGGCATGGGCCACGGCTGCGAGGCGTTGCAGCGGCTCGGTAATGCCGCGCAACAGACGCCGCGCCAAGTGCAAGGCCACCCACGCACTGAGGGCGGTACAGATCAGGATCCCCGCCAGCCCACTCAGCAGGAAGCGCAACAGGCTGCCGCCATGGCCGGTGACATGAATGCTGCCGATGGTGCGCCCCTGGTGCAGGATCGGCTGGCTGATGGGCTGTTCGAGCAGGGTGTGCGCCAGCTCCAGTTCAAGCCGTGAGAGCATGCCGGTTTCCGGACGCGTCCACTGCGCCAGCAGCTTGCCGTTGACATCCAGCACTTCGGCCTGGGCCACCTCTTCGGTGGAGGCGATCAGGCTGAGGGCCTCGGTGGCCGCCGCGCTGTCGTTGAACACCACCGCCGCTTCTACGGTGTAGTTGATCGAACGTGCGATCAAATGCAGGTTGTGCTCGGCGTACACGCGCAGCGCCAGCACGCCGAGCAGGGTCAGCGACACACTGGCCAGGCTCACCGCTACCAGCGCGAGGATCAGGTGCCCCCGGCCGATGACCGAGCGCAGCGTCGGTCGCACCTTATCGACCTTCATGGCGCAAGCGCTCGACGGCGGGACAATTGCAGCACGCTGGGGTGAATGCGCACGCCGCTGCGCGCCACGGAGTCGAGATTGACCTCGAACGACACCTGATCATCGCCGACCCGCAGGCAGAACAAGCTGCCGACCGTGCACTGGTCGCCGCCTTCGCTGATGCTCAGCACCGGGTGCCCGATCAACGAAGCGAACAGACGGCTGCGCTCATCGCCGCTGAGCTTGCCGATGTAAACGGCGTCACAACTATTGACGATATCAGGGTGGTCGGCGAGCAGGCGCTGCACCACCACCGGGCGGCCGGTGGCTTGGGTGGTGCCCTTGACCAGGTCGTCGGTGTATTGGGTCGGCCCGACGATGCACAGGCGCAATTGCGCAGGCTCCACCGGCCAACGCGCGTAACTGAGGATACCCAGCACCACTTGGGTCACCGCCTGGGCGCGGGAGTCGGCGGGACTGGACGCCTGGGCAAAGGCGCCGGGCGCGAGCAGGCACAGAACCGCCACCAGCAACAGGCGTCCCCAGCTCATACGGCGCTCTGTGGGCGAGACAGCCACGTTCATGCAGCGATTTCTCTCAGGTGTGTACAAAGTGATGCCGCAACGATAGCACAGCAACGGAAAACCCCGCGAAGCGAGGCTTTCGCGGGGGCCGCTATTTTTTCAGAAAAATCAGGCGACTGAATCAGAAATATCGCATGACCTGTCAGTCAGTTTTTTCCGTCTCCTGACCCAGTTCCAGCATCAACCCGCTCAAGCGCTTGACCTTGCGTCGTACCGCTTCTTCAAACACGCCGCCACGGGGTTCGATCAGGCTGAACCAGCGCTTGGCGCGGGTGATCCCGGTATAGATCAGCTCTTTAGTGAGCACCGGGTTCAATGCGTCCGGCAGGATCAGCGCCGTGTGGGTGAACTCCGAGCCTTGGGACTTGTGCACGGTCATGGCGTACACGGTTTCGACATCATTCAGGCGGCTGGGCAGTACAAAACGCACACCGCCCTGACCATCATTACGCGGGAAGGCCACGCGCAATACCTGCGGCCCCTCGTCGCTTTCGGGCAGTTTGAGAGCGATGCCGATATCGCCGTTCATCAAGCCCAGGCCGTAATCGTTGCGGGTCATCAGCACCGGGCGGCCTTCGTACCATTGCTCGTCACCTTCGATCAGCCGCACCTTGCGCAAGGCCGCGGTGATGCGCAGGTTGAGGCCTTCCACCCCCCACGGTCCCTTGCGCACGGCACAAAGCAACTGGAAGGCGTCGAAGGCTTGCAACAGTTGTTGCGCCCAGTGGGTCCAGGCGGCGTCTTCGCGTGGAGTATCCAGGGACGGGCGCGCGCTGTGCAGCAGGTTGAGGTAATAGCGATAACCTTCGGCGCCATCGCCCTGCCCGTCCAGTACCAGCCGCTCCAGGGCGTGGTCGTGTTCGCCCTTGAGGCTGACGCAGAACAGGTCGCGATGGCTGCGCGCGGCCAGCAACTTGCGCGCTTCTTCGGCATTCTGCTGGTTGACCCAGCGCGCCAATTGGCCGATGCCACTGCCCTCGCCGAAACGCCGCGAGTAACGCAGCATCACCACCTGCTGGGCCAGCGGGTGGCTGCCATCGAGGTCTTCCTGCAGGCCGCTGGCGTCGAGGTCTTCGCCGCTGACCGCCTGCAGCCATTGACGCGTCTCGGGGCTGTACCAACCGGCCTCGGCGTCGCGGCACAAATCGCCGAGTACGGCGCCCGCCTCCACCGACGCCAGCTGGTCCTTGTCCCCCAGCAGCACCAGCCGCGCATGGGGCGGCAAGGCGTCGAGCAGGTTGGCCATCATCTCCAGGTCGATCATCGACGCCTCGTCCACCACCAGCACATCCAGCGGCAGTGGGTTACCCAGGTGATGACGGAAATGCCGAGTACCCGGGCGGCTGCCCAGCAGGCGGTGAACCGTGGTCACCTGGGTCGGGATTTTTTCCCGCACGCTTTCGGGCACTTTCAGCGACAGTACTTGCTGGCTGATGGACTCGGTAAGCCGTGCGGCGGCTTTACCGGTGGGTGCGGCCAGGCGGATGCGCAACGGTGTGCCGACTTCCACCGCAGGCGCCTGCAACAACGCGAGCAGGCGCACCACGGTGGTGGTCTTGCCGGTACCGGGACCACCGGTGACGATGCTGAATGCCCCGCGAGTCGCCAGGGCGCAGGCGAGTTTTTGCCAGTCGATCACACCCTCGGGCGCGGGCTGGTCGAACAAGCCATTCAAACGCTGGGGCAAATCGGCAGCGACGCTTTCCTGGGTGGCGAGGCGCTGGCGCAGTGCCGTGTCGATACGCCGTTCATAGGTCCAGTAGCGGCGCAAATACAGGCGCTTGCCGGACAGTACTAACGGGCGGCTTTGGGCTGATTCACTGCCATCGACGGCCAACGCGACCAGGCCGCTGGCAGCCAGGGCATGGCACCAATGGGCGCCGTCCAAACCGTCGAGCAACTGCGACGGCAGCAGCATGGCAGTGGTCTGCAGATCGCCTTCGGGCGGCAAGGACAAGGCGAAGTCCGGCGCTTTCAGGGTCTCGAACAGGTCCAGGCAGACATGGCCGTGGCCCAATTGGTGGCTGGTCAGCGCGGCCGCCAGCAGCACCAGGGGGTCGGCCTGCGGGTCGAGTTCATGCAGGAAGCCGACGAAGGCTTTGTCGAGGGCGCGCAACCAGCCACGCGCCACCCAACGTTCCAAGAGTTGCAGCAGGTCGGCGGCGCGGCTGAGGGGCGCCAGTTCCTCCAACGGCAATGGCGACAGGCTCATAACAACACTCCTTGTTCCCAGGCGGGCTCAACCTTGGGCGGGATGGGCTTGCCCTGGAACAACAGATGCAGGCCTTCGATCAATTCACGCGGTGGCCGAGTGAAATACGCGCCCTGGCTGGCAGCCTGCGTACCGCGCAGGAACAGGTAGAGGGCGCCGCCGACATGGCGGTCGTAGTCGTAGTCCGGCAGGCGCGCCTTGAGCTGGCGATGCAGGGCCAGCAGGTAAAGGACATATTGCAGGTCGTACCGATGCTCGAGGATCGACTGCTCCATGGCGGCTTGGGTGTAGGCCGAATCGTCAGGACCGAGCCAGTTGGATTTGTAGTCAGCCACGTAATAGCGGCCATCGTGTTCGAAAGTCAGGTCGATAAACCCCTTGAACATACCGTTGAGCAACACCGGTTCGGCGGCGACGCGAGACACGCCGTTGTGGGTGTACTGGCACACCAGCTTGTCGAGGGCGAGTACATCGACCTTGTGGCTGGCGAACCAGAACTCCATTTCGATCTGGTAGTGCTGCAAGCCACTGAGGCTGACCTGGCCGTTATCCACAGGCAACGGGGTCTGCAGCAAGTGACCGAGCCAGTCGCTGAGGGTGACGATCCAGCCCTCCCAGTTGCGCCGATTGCAACGCGCGCCCACGGCTTTCTCGATCGCCTCGGGCGTTACGTTGAAACCATCTTCGCCGGCCCACTCCAACAGGCCATGGAGGAAGGTGCCTGGGTTCGGGCCACGTGGGAAACGGTGAATATCACCGCCGGATGCCGCCACTTCGCGCGGTGCGTCGGGGTCGAGGCGCTCGTCATCAAACAGCTTCTGGGCTTGTGGGCTTTCCGGCGCTTCGAGGCTGGCGGCGCTCATGCTGTCGCCAATACGCAAGGCGCTGTAGGAAGCGATCCACCAGTTTTCCGCGGCCTTGCGTTTGGGCAGCAACGGCGCAAGCAGCGTGGCTTCGTTACGCGGCGGATGGAACAGGATGGCTTGAGCTTCGGGCACGTGGGCGTAGTGAATCGCGGGACAGCCGTCCTGCAGGTCCAGCAACCAGCGCGCCAGGCCGGCAGATTCGCCTAGCAACGAACCGGCGCCGAGCAAATAGCCCAGCGCCGACAAGTGCAACACCGAACTGCTGCTGTTGCCACGCTTGAGGTCGGCGACACCCAGCCAGCAGGCGTGTTTGGCGCGGGTCAAGGCGACGTAGAACAAACGCAGGTCTTCGGCCAGGCGCTCGTCGTCAGCCAGGGCAATCAACTCGGCGGTCGGCCGCAGGCTCACGTGGGATTTACCCTGCTCGTCGTGGTAGTGAAGCGGCAAGCGGCTGCCGTCCACAGGCTTGGCCGAGCAGATGAAGGGCAGGAAAACCAGGTCGTACTCCAGCCCCTTCGACTTGTGGATGGTCACGACCTTGACCAGTTGTTCATCACTTTCCAGGCGCAGGATCTGTTCTTCGCCGGCCTGGCCCGACAAGGCGAGGTGTTCAGCCAGATGGCGAATCAGCGCCTGTTCGCCATCCAGTTCCGCAGCAGCTTGTTGCAACAATTCGCTGAGGTGCAGCAGGTTGGTCAGCACCCGCTCGCCGTCGCTGCGAGCGATCAGGGTTTGCGGCAGTTTGAAATCGTGCAGCAGGCGACGCAGCATCGGCAGCACGCCCTGGGTGCGCCAGATGGCGCGGTAGCCACGGAACTGCATGACACGGGATTCCCACGCCAGCTCGTCCTGATTCAGACGCTCAAGTTCCGGCAGCGACAGGTTCAAGGTGACACACGCCAAGGCGGCTCGCAGCGGGCGCTCGACGTCCGGCTCGGCACAGGCCTTGAGCCAGGCCAGCAGGTCATGGGCTTCCTGGGCGGCGAACACTGAGTCCTTGTCCGAGAGGTAGACACTGCGCACGCCCCGGGCGGCCAGCTCGGCGCGCACGGCTTGGGCTTCCTTGCCATCGCGCACCAGAATGGCGATGTCTGACGGCAGCACGCCTTTAAAACCCGCCTCCGGATGTAGGAAACCGGCTGTGCCTTGCTGACCGCCATTGAGCAGTTCAACAATCTGCGTGGCACAGGCTGCGGCCAGTTGCTGGCGGTACACCGCGTTGGAAACCGGCTGATCGGTGGGCAGGTGCCAGAGGTTCATCGCTGGCACTGCTTGGCCGTCGACCTGCAATTGCTCCTTGCGGCCTTGGGACAGCACCGAGTGGAACGGTACCGGGTTCTGGCCGTCCGGCTCGCGGAACAGGAACGCGCCACGGCCAGTTTCCGCACGCTGAAACACGTGGTTCACCGCCTCGACCATCGCGTGGCTGGAGCGGAAGTTGGTGCCCAGGGTGTGATGGCGGCCGGTGGTGGATTGGCGCGCACGCAGGTAGGTGTAGATGTCGGCACCACGAAAGGCATAGATCGCCTGCTTGGGGTCGCCGATCAGGAACAAGCCACTGTCGAGGTGGTTTTCTTCGATGCGGTAGATACTGTCGAAGATGCTGTATTGCACCGGATCGGTGTCCTGGAATTCGTCGATCAGCGCCACCGGGAACTGCTCGCGGATCACGCTGGCCAGGCGCTCGCCACCGTCGGCCTGGAGGGCGGCGTTGAGACGGATCAGCATGTCGTCAAAGCCCATTTCGGCGCGACGGCGTTTTTCTTCTTCGAAGCGTTTACCCACCCAACCGGCAGCATGCTGCAACACCGCCGCGTCAGGCGTTGGCAGTGCGTCGAGCGCAGCTTTGAGGCCAGCCATGGCGTCGATACCGGGGTGCTGCGGCGGGTCGCCCTTCCAGGCTTCGGCCATGCCTTCGGGCGTCAGGCGGATGAAGCCAGTGCCGATGTCCAATTGCTCAAGGGTTTCGTCAGCGGCCCAGGCGCTGATCTTTTCGAACCAGGGTTCGAAGTAACGCGCCTGCATCTTGCGGCCGTCGACGGCTTTGGCGGCCACGGCCTGCAGGCAGATGTCACGCAGCTCGGCGGCCCATTGCTGCCAGGGCGCCTTGAGGTGTATCAGCGCTGCTCGACGCTCTTGCAGGCAGGCGTTGATCAGCTCGGCAGGTTCACGGGCTTCGTCCGTGGGGCGCTCACTGCCGAACAAGGCGCGTACCCGTGGCATCAAGGCAGCAGGGCCGCCCCAGTTGTTGCGCACCCAATTGAGCGCGTCGTCATGCATCGGGTAACAGAACAACCGCCAGTAATCGCGCAAGACTTCGCCAAGCAGATCACTGTGGTCAGTTTCCAGGGTTTGAGTGAACAGGCTGCCGCTGTCGAACGCGTGCTCGCGCAGCATGCGCTGGCACCAACTGTGGATGGTAGAAACAGCGGCTTCGTCCATCCACTGGGCGGCGATGTCCAGGCGATTGGCGCAGGCGGGCCACTGCTCAGGCGGGTATTGATCACGCAGCTCGGCAATCAGGGCATCGGGTTGCGGTATTTCATCGCGAAAGAAACGTGCCGCTTCTGCCAGGCGGATGCGAATGCGTTCGCGCAACTCCTTGGTGGCAGCGTCGGTGAAGGTCACTACCAGAATTTGTGGGGGCAGCAGTTCGCGGCCAAAACCGCATTCATCACCACCGTGGCCGAGGACCAGGCGCAAGTACAGCGCAGAAATAGTGAACGTCTTGCCGGTGCCGGCGCTGGCTTCGATCAGTTGGCTGCCTTGCAGCGGGAAGGCCAGGGCCAAGGGTTTGCTGCTCATGCGCCGGCCTCCTCGCGGGTGAGAGATCGCCATGCGGCGTTAATCAGTGGGCGGTACAAGGTTTCGCACCAACCTTCGAACTCTTCACTGGCGACCAACGCGGCGTAGTCGGGGAATTGTCGCGTGAGTGCCGGGGTTTCACGGCGTTCGCCATCAGTGGTCATGCCATCCCCTTCATAGGCCTTGCTGGCAGCGGCCTGGGCCTTGACCGGATCGGTCTGGCCAAGCCAGGCGAACGCGGTTTTAACCGCCACGGGCAAAGGCTTGCTCATGCCGTGGTGCCAGGCCAAGAGCAGGTTGGCGAGGATCTCCCGGGCAGTGGTCGGATCCAATGGGGCCAGCAACAAGGTGTCGTCGCTGGCCACCAACCCTGTACTCAACGGCAGGCCACAGGCGCAGGCAACCACGTGATTGACCCAGGGCCGAATCAGGCGGTGCCATTTGCGCGTCTTGATCGAGCCAATGCTGTTGGGGATGGTGGTCACGCTCAGCAGGCCGCCATCACTGCGTCGATGCAGGCCGCTGATCCAGCCTTCCAGCTGGATACCTTGATGCTCAAAACTGATCGGTTCGGCGGTAGTGTGGGGCTGCGGCCAGAGCGCCAGAAGCTGCTGATAGCGCTGCAGCAAGTCGGGCAATGGCTCAATCAGCTCGTTGCGCAGGCACTCGCCGAAACCGACCATTGGCAGCAGGCCACTGCCTTGCAAGCGCAGGGCTTGGGCATTCAGGGCCTGGTCGAGGTGATCGGGATGGCTCAGCGCCGCACTCAAGAGACTGTCGCTCAGGCTGTAGCGTTGTAATGCGTCGAGGACGAAGGGCTCTTCATCGGCCAACGGCACCTCAGCGGCTTCAAAGAACACCTTCAGACGTTGACTGAAGAAATGTTTGACCGGGTTGCGTAGGAAGTCCTGCAGCTGGCCGAGACTCAAGGGTTCTTCTTGCTGGTGCGGCGCCAGTTCGTCCTCTACGGCAATGGCCTCGACTGCGGCGTGCAGCAACTGCCATTCACGCGCATAGCTGAACAATGGATCGCCTTCATGGAAGTAGCGGGCGCTGAAGGGTTGGAGCGGATGCTCCTGGGTCATCGCTTCGAGCAACGGCTCTTGTGTGTGTGCGTTATGCCAGCCGCTGGCGAGATGATCGCGCAATTGGCCGATCAGCACCGAGGCCGGGCGATCACTGTTGTCACGGATGCTGCGGCCGACCCAACTGATGTAGAGCTGGTCCCGGGCAGACAGCAGCGCCTCCAGCAGCAGGTAACGGTCATCTTCACGGCGTGAACGGTCGCCGGGGCGGTAGTCACTGCCCATCAGGTCGAAATCCAGCGGCGGTTGCGCACGCGGGTAATCGCCGTCGTTCATGCCAAGCAGGCAGACCAACTTGAACGGGATCGCGCGCATGGGCATCAGGGTGCAAAAATTGACAGCTCCGGCGAGGAAGCGTTGGGACAAACGGCCTTCATCCAGACCGGCCAACCAGGCCTCACGTACTACGGTCAGGGGTAACTCGTCATACAGGCCGACCGACTCGCAGGTTTCCAGCCAGGTTTCTCGCAGTTGTTCGAGTTGGCCCAGCAGGAAGTCATCGTGTTCGCTGCTGGGCAGGAAGAACAACTGCATCAAGCGTTGCAGGCGTTCGCCCCATTCGTGTGGGGCGGCCGGTTGCGACAGTGCTTGATGCGCGTCATTAAGCGCATCGAGCAGAGCGACCAAAGGACCGATCAGCGCGGCGTCGAGGCCACCAATTTCATCGTAAGGCTCAATGCCGTCGCAGGCGAGACCCGTGCCGACGGCATAGCCCAGCAACATGCGGCGCAGGCCGAATCGCCAACTGTTTTGCTCCAGCTCATTGGGCAGGCCGAGGCCAGCACGTTGCTCGGCATTGAGACCCCAGCGGATACCGGCACCCTCGATCCAGCGATGCAGTGTGGGCAGGTCGCGCTCCTTGATGGCGAAGCGTTCGCGCAGCGCTGGAACGTCCAGCAGGTCAAGGATTTCGCTGACCGGAAAGCGGCTGTCGGGTAGCTTCAGCAGGTGCTCGACGGCGATCAGCAGCGGATCGCGGCCACGTTGGCCCTGGTCAGTGAGGGTAAAGGGAATGAAGCGTGGATCAGTTCGCTCCAACTGGCCGAATACGGCACGGATGTGCGGCGCGTAGCTGTCGACGTCGGGAACCATGACGATGATGTCACGCGGGCGCAGCGCAGGGTCCGCGCTGAAGCGTTGGAGCAGTTGGTCGTGGAGGATTTCGACCTCACGCTGGGCACTGTGGGCGACATGAAAGCGTATTGAAGTATCACGCTGCAGGTCGACAGCGGGCCATAGCTCACGGGTTTCGTTGAGCGGGCGCAGTTCGAGGATGTCGTCCTGGAGCTGGTTGAGCAAGGTACTGGGTTCGCTCTCGCTGAACAGGTCGATGCGGCCGTCACGGAAGGCCGCGCGGTAGCTATTGGGGTCGTCGTAACTGTCCAGCAGGCTGATGTAGTCACGCCCTTGTTTGCCCCAGGCTGCCAGCAGCGGATGGGCGTGCTGGTGAAGGGTCTGCGGATCGATGGTGACGGGCATGCCGGCTTTACGCGCCTGGCGCTTGTATTCGTTACGTAGCAGGTCTTTGTCGGCAACGATGTCGGACCAATGGTGGCGACATGGATTGTGCACGCACAACAACACTTGGCTGAACCGCGCCAGGCCGGCGAGGGCTTCAAGAGCCTGGGCGGGCAGCGAGGAAATACCGAAGACAATCACTCGGGAGGGCAAGCCTGGTGGGGCTTTCTCAAGGGTATTGATGCGTTCGATAAAGCGCTGGTGTACACCGGCACGGCTTTGGGCCATGCCCTCCTCGCCTACATCCAGCAACAGCGCGCGCCATAACTCAGCTTGCCAGCAGTTGGCTGGGTCCAGGGGCTTGGTTTCACCGCGGCCGTTACGCAACTGATGGCGGCCGGCAGCCCAATCTTCCAGCCAGTCGGCACGATAGACCTGGTATTGGTCGAAGAGATCGGCCAGGCGCTCAGCGAGTTGGTAGCGTTTGCGCAGATCGGCGTCGTGAGTGAGGAAACGCTGCAGAGGTTCGAAGTACGGTTGATCGATCAACTCCGGGAGCAGGCGCATCAGGCGCCATGTCAGCGGGGCTTTATCGAGCAGGGATTTTGGCGGGATTTCGTCACGGCCCAGGACCATGCGGTAGAGCTGCCACATGAAACTGCCGGGGAGTTGCACATCAATGGCAGCCGCGATTCCACAGCCGCCCATATCGTCCTCTTCCGGGTCTTCGGCCAGGGCCAATTTGAGCCACTGGGCAATGCCGTTGCTTTGGACCAGGGCGATTTCGTTTTCCAGGGGCGCAAGCGGATATCGACGCATCCAGCTGACAACCAGGCTGCGCAGTTCATCCAGGCGGTTGCCGTGAACCACCATGAATCCAGCGCTGAGGGACGTCGCATCCGGCATAACGGCTTCCTTGGGAAAAGCAAAATCGAGGGAGCGACTTTAGCATTGAAGGCGGTATTGGCGGTCTTGGGATGCAGGATATGGGGAGATTTTGGCTGTCGCGACAGTATCAGGCTCGGGACGCTACGGCTAACGCGCATCGCGTGTATCAAATAGAACAGCGGAGGATTAGCACTACGCGACGGCATCTGCGCATTTTCGACCGCCCAAAACAAAACCCCTGTCTGCGTTAGCAAACAGGGGTTCTGGAATTTAATCTTGACGATGACCTACTCTCACATGGGGAAACCCCACACTACCATCGGCGATGCATCGTTTCACTGCTGAGTTCGGGATGGGATCAGGTGGTTCC
>NZ_JASCPP010000148.1:0-12063 GCF_029959745.1 Pseudomonas sp. PS01298
GGGCTGCGTAGCAGCCCCATCCTCACGCACTGCGGTTTGTCTGAAATAACGCGGCGGATGTAGTGGGGGCGCTGCGCGCCCCAACGCGGGGCAAGCCCGCTCGCCACAACAGCCCTGCTAATCACAAGAGGACTGCTCATCACAACAGTCCTGCTCATCACAAGAGGGCTGCTCATCACAACAGCCTCGCTCATCACAGGAGGCCCGCTTGCCAGCCTTTTCCCTCAAGGCGCGAGCGGCAGGAACCAGCGCTCGGCCAACGCCTTGCCCAGCAAGCCGCGGTGCACGTCCACCACCGCCTGCGGGCTTTGCGCGCGGGCCAGTTGCGAGTAGTAACTCACCTTGCGTTGCTCACGGGTTTTCAAGTGGGCGGCGGTGTAGTGGGCCTTGGGTGTATCGGCCGCCGGGTAGTGGAAATGGGCGTACCACAAGGGATAGCCTCCCGCGTCGTTGACGGCGTATTCCTGCACAAAATCCCGACGCTCGCCGCGAAGTTGAATGCGCTCTCCGAGTAGCGCCATGTGCGCGCGCTTCTGTTCGATCAGATACTCCAGATTACCGTGCGTCGGCGGCAGTTCCAGGCTCAGTTGAATGCGCAGCGCCTGGCCACGCTCATTCAGGCGTACCGCCGCCTGGCGCATGTCATTTTCCAGGGCCAGGTCGGCCGGCGCTCGGGCTTCGGCGGGTTGGGCCTGGATCGCCAGGTGCAGTTCGGTGGCCAGCTTGTCGTAGCGCACCGACTCGTGCAGCAGCACCTCCTGGACTTCCTGCGGGTGTCGCGAGACTTTCTTGTACTGCTCGCCGCGCTGCAGGTGTTCCTCGAGCATGCCCAACAGTTTGCGAGCCTCGCCCTTGACCAGGCTCAAACTGCGCGGCACGCCTGGCGAGCGCGGTGGCGTCGCGTCCTTGAATTGGATCCATTGCTCGCCCCGCTGTGAATAGGTGCCAAACACTTCACCGGTGAGCTGCGAACGAAGCTCGACAGTTTCCAGGGTACCCACGGGTTTGACCTCGCCGATAAACGTGCCTTTTTTCGCCGTGCGAATGACTTTTTTCTGCACTTTGCCGGCGACTATCGGCGGGCGTCGGCTCGGGCGCGGAGCGGGTTGGGCAGCGGGTTTGATTTCACTGGCGAGCTGCTTGGCGGCTTCCTGGTACAACCCCTCAACCAGCTTGACCAGCTTGGCGAAATACTCACCGTCCAGTTCGTCGATATTCACGATGCCGACCCCCTGCAAGGAGTCCAGGCCGCGGCCGTAATGCTCCACCAGGCTTTCGAGCACATTGACGCGTTCCTCGGCCGTCACCTCAAGCTCGTTCAGCTCGCTGTGGGTGCGCAAGTGCTCCTGCAGCGGCTCAAGGATATCGATCATGACGGTGACCAAGGGGTGGCCTGGGTGTTTATGGGTCATCAGCTCGAAATTGCGCATCAGCAGATCCTTGACCGCCAATGCACTGATTTCCGGAGGGCGATCCAGCGTTAGCCGGCGGTAGTGGTCGCTGCCGTCGTCGCTTAGCTTGAACAGTTCGTCGAGGTAGCGATCACGCAGTTCAAGCCAGTGGATCGAGCGTTCATTGATGGCAATCAGGCTGCGCACAAACTGTTGATACGCGGCGAAGTCGCCGAGCACGGCCTCGGCCAGGCGCGGCGCTTTGGCCATGAAGTGAGCGTGGGAGCGATACAGCGCGCCACGATCCTTCTCGGCCACCACCACATGCTTGCGCGCGTTGTTGACCATGTTTTCCAACAGGCCGGCGACGGAATGCGGCGGAAGGGGGATGTTCAATTCGTTGCGCTCTTTCAGGCTGTCCAGTTGCTGCTGGTAGTCCCGGGTCTGCTCTTGCAGGGCCGTGTCGAATCGCTGGCGGCTGTCAGCCGCTTGCGCTTCGCTGAAGCGTGGGTCTTCGGCGGTGCGGGTCATGACCCCCAGGATAATGTCGATTCGCTTTTGCTGGTCCGCCTGGCCCTGGACGAACCGTTCATAGTTGTCCTGCAGCTCGCGGATGCGCTGCGCACGCCGTTGGCGATCGGCGGCAATCCGCTTGGTTGGCATGCCGCCGCGCAGGTGCAGGCGCGTGTCCACCGACCACTCGCCGTGTGCATCGCTGCGCAGGTAAGGGCCATACACTTCGGCATCGCCTGGCATCACCACACGGGTTTCGCCCTGCGGCTCCAGGCTGACCTGCAACCACTCGCCGTTGGCTAGCGCATACCACCGGTTTTCGACCCCATAGAGCCCGCGTCGCGGCCCGTTCAATACCGGTTGGGGCAGGGGCGACGGCCGCGGCGCCTTGAACGTCGCGAGACGGCTGCGCTGGGCCGGGGTCAGGCGCTGGCGTGCCTGCGCAAAGCCGAAATCCAGCACCGTGCTGTGTTTCTGCGCCAGCGCCCCGGCCAGCAGGACGGCGCCTTCACGAATGCTCGGTGCGGCTGGTTGCGGCCATTGCTCCGCGACCCACGGGGTGAGGGCCGAGGGCAGCGCCAGCTCCCTGAGGCCGGCTGCCAGCGGTGCCGGTGTTGGCACCACCACGGGAGCGGCCTCCAGCAACAGCAGCCCGAGGTTGAGCAGCAGGTCGACAGTGGCCAGCTCCCGTGCGTGCGGGTCCGTGGCGGCCAGCGCCGGAATGTCCTGACCCAGGCTGGCCATCAGCCCCAACAGCCAGCCGGTGAGCATGGCCGGCCCGCGCAGCAGGGGCAGCAGCAGGTTGCCGAACAACAGGCTGCTGCCTTCGCGCAGCACCTGCCAGCGGCTTTCGCTGTTGGACACCGACGCGCGGTCGGCTTGTTGCACCAGCGCCCGCGCATGATCGCTGAACAGGTAGGTCATCAAGCGTCCGGTCACCAGGCACTGCTGCAGTTCGTCGTTGATGCCATCAGCGGACAACGTCGCCGGTGTCGGTGTGCCCAGGGTCGAGAACTCATCGCCCTGGCCGAAGCGTACGTAGTGGGGCTCGCGAAACCCGCCATTGGCGTAAATCGGCCGGGCCGTGTCACTCAGCCAGGTCAACACGCTGTCCTGCAAGGGCCCAGGTTCGGCGATGGCTTCAAACAACGCCTCGCGGCTGGCAAATTCCTGCAGGGCTTCGGCGTACAGTGGTCGGTACAGCACATGAGGACCCAGGGCGGTGTCGCGGGCTTCGATCAGGTACATGGCGCTGACCGGGTCCGGCTGGGCGCCGGGCATTTGCAGCAGCGCCAGGTGACGGATCACCACCGGATTCTGATCGACCTGCTGGTCGGCGGCTGCCGGCTCCATCACGGCCGCCACCAGGCGCGCACCCTGGGGGCTTAGCCCGGCTTGCTGTTTCAGGCTAAATTCCAGTGCCAGCAGCGGCAGTTGCACGGCTTGCTGCGCGGCGAACAGCGCTTCACGCTGGCGTGCCTCGGGGCTGTCGCCAAGTAACTGGGTTTCGAGCAGGCGTGGGTAGTGCTGGCCAATGTCCACGCGTTCCACCAGGCCGCCGGTGCCCATCAGGTAGTCGGCGGTCAGCCACGCCGGCAAGGGCAGGCCTTGCCGGTTGGCGAGGGTCACGCTGGCGCTGGGACGGCTGGACAGGTTGTCGATCGCCAGCTCGGTCAGGCTCACGCGTTCGTGGCGGATGATCCCGGCGGTGCCTGGGTAGCCGGCGGCCACGGAGAAGGTCAGCAGCAGGTCGTCGGGGTGCAGGGCCGCGACCGACGGCGGCGTCGGCGCGTGATTGGCAAAGGTCACGGCATCCCCTTGCAGCGCTTGCAACAGCGCGTTGACGGTGTAGGTGCGGATGTCGTCGATATCGCTGAGCACGGTACGGCCCCCCGCGCGCTGTTTGGCGGTGGCCAGCGCCAGCGTGTAGCGGCGGTAAGCGGCCTGGTCGTCGGCGCTGGCGCTTTGCAGCCACGCCGGCAAGTGGGTGCGCAAGGTTGCCAGGGCAGGCGCGGCCGGCGCGTCGCGGAAGAATCGCCCAGGGTCAGTGATGTCGTTATACAGCGTCTGCCATACCCTGAAGGGCTGGCCGGTGGGCAGGCTCAGGTTGCCGAGGTCTTCGAGTTGGTGATTGAGGATCAACGACGCCTGGTGCTCGAAGAGATCGCCGTCGATTTCGTAGCGTTGCAGCAGGATATCCTCGACCTGGTACTGACGCCCCAGGCGTTGGCCCACGGCCTGGATCAGCACATCCACGCTGGCGAACGTCTCGATACCCGTCTGCGGGCTGCACAGCAGCACCGACGTCTTGCCATTCAGCGCGCGGGCCAGCAACAGGTCCGGGCCGAGCAGGCTGACAGTGCGCGCCGCGTCCTTGAGGGTGGCTTGCAGCCCGTAGGCGTACACCGCACGTTCGCCATGGAGGGTGAGACGGTCCTCGCGCTCAGGGTTGGTCAATACCTGGTCGAGCGTCTCGCGGGCCGTTTGATCCAGCTCGGCCTGGCGCAGGGCGGCGACGCGCAGGGTGTCCTTCAACACGTCGGCCAGCCAGCGCCAGTGGCCGGCATCCCAATAGGCGGCGAGGGCGTTTTGCAGTGCGATGCTCAAGGTCTGGGGGATCTCGCCAATCAGCGTGGCGATGACCTGCATATCGAGTTTTTCCGGGGTCAATCCCGGCAGTTTCAGGCGCTTGGGCGGCTCGTCGGAGAGGTACCAGGCCAGGCTGCCGACATCCTTGAAGTCCAGCGGCACGCCGCTGGCCAGGGCGTCATGCACCACCGGCATAAACGGTTGCAGCAGCCAACTGCGGCGTTGCGGCCTGGCCAGCCGCGTGCGGCTCAGGTCCAGCGTCAGGGTCGGGTACCGCTCGCCAAGGGCGGTGGCGAGTTGCTGGCGAATCACGCTTTCCAGCGTCGGGCGATCAGCGAAGCGCGCGCTGACGGCGTGCGCGATAGAGTCAGGGGATTGCATACACATCCTTTTGGCAATTCGATGCCATTCATGGCGGGTTCTAGGCAGGGAGCAGGCTCAGGAACAGGCGTTGGTCGAGTGGCGGGGTGATCGGGTTGTACACATCACGCACGATGGCGCGGTTGTCGTTTCCCGCCTGGGCGAGCAAGTCCTTGAAGGTGATAAAGCGGTGTTCGGGACGCTTGAGATGGGCCTTGGTGTACTCAGCCGCCGGCACACCGGCACGCGCGTAGTGAAAGTGTGCGTACCAGAGCACCGTGAGCGCGTTTTTCTCGCGTACCGCAAACTCGGTCACGTAGTCGCCGGCCGCGGTGCGTTGCGGGCCATGGACCAGGCCGATATCCACGGCGGCGTGGATGCGCAGGTAGTCGATATTTGCCTGGCGGGGCCGCTGGGCCTTGAGCCCTTCGATGCAGTGTTGCCGGCCCTGGGTGCGCAATTCGCCGGCACGTGTGCGCAAGCGCTCGACCGTCTGCGGCTCCTGGTGCTGCCGCTGGATCTCATCGGCAATCGACTCGATGCGCTGGGCCTGATACTGGAGCATGTCGTCCCAGTCGCGGGGATTGAGGTCGTCGCGGCGTTGCGGGTCCTTGAGTTTGTTCTTCTGGAACTTGATGGAGCGCTCGATCGCGCCGACTTCCTCCAGCAACTGCTGGGACTGGGTACGCAAGCTGGCCAGGGAGCGAGTAGGGGGCTTTTCCGCCGGGCGGCTCGGCGGCGCGTCGACGATCTCGACCCAACCTTCTCCCGGGTGTTCGATGAACCGGCCGCTGGGCTGCTGAGTGATCGGGTTGCGAGTGATGATGGTGGGGAAAGGCGTATCTGCGTCAGGCGCTTGCAGCTCACCTACCAGTGCGCCCTTGTCCCGGGACTTGAACACGCGTTTTCCGGGAACGGCGATTTTCAGCGGCTTGAATACTCCCGTCTGCGGCGGCAGGAACTCATCCTCGCGCAACACATCGGCCAAGTCGGCCTCGGCCGCGCTGCGTACCGTTTCGAGGCGTTCGATCAGCAGCGGCATATAGCGCGGGATGATCAACGGGGAATTGATGTCCATCAGCGCGCGGTAGATCTGCAGGCGGTGGCTGTAATGGTCAATCAGGTTGAGCAGCACCGCCTTGCGTTCGGCGACGGTGAAGCCCTCGGTGGCCAGCAGGTCAAGGTGGGTGTTCACCCTTGAGGACTCGACGGTGTGCAGCAGTCGCTGGTTCTGGAAGAAATACAATTCCTCGGCGGTGTGCGGTTCGAATGTCAGGTCGATGCTCAGCAGTGCCAGCAGGTCGAGGGTTTCCAGGGTCGCGGTCACGCGGTTGTAGAAACGTCGGGGAGGCACTGCACTGAGGTACTTGTAGCGCTCTGCGGGCCCGCTCTTGAGATCACCCGCGAGTGTTTCGAGCGCATTCTCGATGTCGAGCACCGCCTTGAAATGGCGCTCGCTGGCGGCAAAGTTGGTTTGCACCAGATCATAGACATAACGGATGGCTGCTGTGTCGCCCGGCCTGCCGGCCAGTTCAACCAGGGATTCACCCTGGTCAGAGAAAAAGGTGCTGCGGTGCAAGGCGTCCGTGAAGGCGATGTGTAACTCATCACTAGCCAGCATGCTCGTGTAGACCTCCTGCGCATTGGCTTCATAGTCGAACTTGCCGTCCGCCACCTTGATTTTCCGGTAGGCCTCCAGCAGGTCGCGGCGATGCTGCTGTTGGGGGCCGGCGGTACGTTCGAAGCGTTCCAGCAGCACCTGGAAGCTCACCTTGGCGCGGGCCCTGGAACGGGCGGTGGCGGCGTGCGCCTGGATAAGCACCGGGTTCTCGGGCGCGGCCCGCAGGGCTGTGTGGGCAACCAGCAACTGCTGGTCGAGTGATTCAAGCAGGGCCTTGGCGGGGAATATCCCGTCGACAAAGCTCAGTTGCTCACGACTGACCGCCGCTATAAGGCCCTCAATGCGTTTGGCGTGCTCGTGTGCTTGTGCGCGTTGTTCTTCAATCTGCACCAGTTTGGCCTTGAACCGGTTCTTGGGCCCGCCACCACGCAGTTTCAGCCCCAGGTCCAGCGACCAATGGCCCTGGCCGTCGGTCTTGAGTTCAAAGCCCGGATGCTCAGGTTTTTGCGGATGCACGATAAATAACGCGTCGGTTTCGGCTTGGATGTTCACCTCGAACAGCAAGCCGCCCACTGAGGCATGCCAGCGTCGGTCGATGCTGTACAGCCCTCGGTGCGGACCAATCTCTACGGGCGTCGGCGGCGGCACGGGCCACGCCACATTGAGTTCGCGCAGGGCGTCCAGCAGGCGCCGACGCGAGGCATCCCGGGCGTTGGAATGGATAAAATCCACCAGGGTCTGGTCGCCCGCCACCGGTGCGGATGGCAGGCCGATGGGGCCGTGCTCGATCAGCGTGGGGGCCGACGGCGCAGAGGCCGGGCGGCGCAGGGCGGCGAGGGGCAAGGTCGGCTCGCCCGGCGTGCGCGTGGGCAGGCGTGGCGCGGGGTCGGTGGGCGAGGCCGCGTGCAGCACCAGCAGGCCGATATTGAGCAACACGTCGACCCAGGCCAGTTCCCGCGCGGCCGCGTCATCACTCTGCAGGCCGCCGAGGTCGTGCTTGAGGCTGACCGCCAATTGCAGGATCCAGCCCACGGCCATCGCCGGGCCGCGCAACAGCGGCATCAACAGCGCGTTGAACAGCAACCAGCCGCCCTCCAGCAGCACGGCCCAGCGGCTTTCGGCATTCGACACCGAGTCGCGATCAGCCAGGTCCACCAGGGCCCGGGCATTGCTGCCGTAGAGGTATTGCAGCAGGTTGCCGGTCGCCAGTGATTGCGCGAGCGAGCCTGGCACTTCGCCGCCGTTGAGGTCCTGCGCCAACTGCGCGGGCGGTGGTGCGGGCCACTGTACGGTGTCGTCGCCCTGGCCGAAGCGCAGGATATGCGGGCTCTGAAAACCGCCGTGGCTATAGATCGACCGCGTCTTGTCCGGCAGCCAGGCCAGCACACTGTCTTGCAGGGCGCCAGGCTCGGCAATCGCGTCGAACAATGCCTGGCGACTCGCGAACTGGTGCAGCGCGTCGGAGTACAACGGTCGATAGAGCAGATGCGGGCCATTGCCCTGGTCTCGAGGCTCGATGATGAACATGCTCGCGACGCTGTCCGGCCGCGCGTCGGGCGTGCGCACGAAGGCCAGCGGGCGGATCACGATGTCCTGGCCCTCTACCACCCGGCCGGGTGCGCTGCGCTGCAACACGGCCTTGATGTAGCGATAACCCTGGAAGGTCAGGCCGTGCTCCTGGCGAATCGCCTGTTCCAGCGCCTGGCGTGGCAGCTGCACGCTCAGTTGCTCGCCAAACAAGGCTTCGCGCCGGCGTATGTCAGGGCTGTCCCCCAGCAGCCACTCGCGGATTTTTGCCGGGTAATGGCGGCCAATGTCCACTTGGCGAATCAGCCCCGGCGTGCTGTGGAATACGCCCTTTTCCCCGAGCACATAATCCTCGTTGAACCAGGCGGGCAGGGCGGCACCCGAAGTGTCGCGCACGCTCATGCGGCCCTGCGGCGCAGCGGCGAGGTTGTGGATGGCCAGTTCGGTCAGGCTCATGCTCACCGGGGCCAGGTAGCCGCTGTGCAGGTCGCCTACCGGGACATGGAAGGTCAGTTGCAGGTTTTCCGGTTCCACGCTGGACTCGGGATGATCGCGGCGCATCTGCTCGCGCAGGGTGCGCACGGTGAAGGCCTGCAGACTCTCGACGCCGTCGAGAAACGACGCGCCAGCGTTTTCTCGCTGCACTCGCGCCTGGTCCACCAGCCCCTGGCGATAGGCAAAGCGCTGGTCGGCACTGGCCGCTTGCAGCCAGTCCGGCAGCGCCGCCTGGAGACGCGCCTGGTGCGTCGGGTCGGGGACCGGGGTGGCGAGGAAGGCCGGTACCGGGTCGGTGGCGTCGGCGAAGCGTTGCTCCAGGGCGCGTACACCGTCAGTGGCCGGCAAACGGAGGGCGTCGAGGTCGTCCAACTGCTGGTTCAGCAGCAAGGCGGCCTGGATATCGAACAGGTTGCCATCGGGCTCGTAGTGCTTGACCTGGATCTTCTCGGCCAGCAACGCGGCGGCCAGGCGTTGACCCCAGGCCTGGTTGAACGCGTCCACCGAGGCAAAGTTTTCAACGTTGCCCGAGGCCTGGCACAGCAGTACGTGGTCGCCTTGCACCAACAACAGGTCACTGCTCAGCAGGCGCGTGGTGCGGCCCTGGTGGATCACGCAGCCCTCCAGGCAGTACGCACGCACACCCTCGCGTTCGCGGCGATCGGGTTGGCGGCTGACGGCGTAGAGCATGTCTTGGGCGAACCCGGCTGGCAGCAGGCTGGCGGTGCTCTTGAGGTTGTCGGCCAGCAGGTCGCCGAGCCATTGCCAGCGGCTGGCACCGGTGTCGGCGGCGCCGTTCCAGTAGCGGGTCAGGGCATCTTGAAAGGCGATGGGCAGGGTGAAGGGCAGGTCCGCAATCACCCGTTCGATCACCGCCATGTCCGGCTCGCGCGGGCCGTCGGCCTCATAGGTCAAGTGCAAGGGCGGGCGCTGGGACAGGAAGCAGCGGCGCGTGTCGATCACCTCGGTCATGTTCAGGGGCGTGCCGTGGCCCAGGTAATCGAGGATGACATCGCTCAAGCGCCGCAGGTCCCAGCCGCGTCGTTGGTTGGGGACGGCCAGCTTGACGCTGGACATGTCCAGCACCAGTGAGGGGAATTGTTCCAGCAGGCGTTCGTGCACGTGCTGGTCGACCACCTGGCGCAACGTCGGGCGCCCGGTGAACTGCCGGGCCACGGCCCGGGCGAGGGTGTCGCTTCGATGAGGCAGCAACAGTGGGGTGGCGGGTGTGTCTTGCGGCATAAACGAGTCCATTCTGTCAGGGGGTAGTCCCTAGAATCGCAAGCCACGGCGCAGCGGGTGCGGTAGCCCGCTATCGCGACACGACGGCACCGCCGGATTGGCCTATCATCAAGGTTTTTTCCACTGATGAATGATCCTGATGACTGTCCGCAGCCTCTCTAATGAACTTGCAACCAGCGACATGCTCGAAATCGATGGCCTGCATGCCTTTGACTTCGAACTCGACGACCAGAAGCTGTCGATCAAGTGCATGGATGGCCGCGTTGAAAAACGCTGGTCCTTCAGCCTGGCGCAAGTGCAGGCCGCAACCTTTGATGAAGCCTTGCAAAGTTGGACCCTCACCGGTGATTCGGGCGAGCACCGCCTGGTGTGCATGGCCGCCTTCACCGGCAACAATAACGACGAGGAAGACGAGCATGATGATGCGTAAATTCTGGCCCCTGCTGATGGCCGGCAGTGTCGGCGCGATGTCGGTACAGGCCGCGCCGGCCGACACTTATGAACTGTTGGTGGGCAGCTACACCGCCGGCACCAGCCAAGGCATCTACCGGTTGCAGTTCGACAGCCGCACCGGCCAGTTCCAGGGCGAGCCGGTGCTCGCGGCCAAGGCAGCCAACCCCTCGTGGTTGACGGTGTCCAAGGACCAGAAGCATCTGTTTGTGGTGAATGAAAACGGCCCGGGCCAGAAAGACCCGGTGGGCCGTGTGAGCAGCTACAGCATCGACCCGCAGAACCATCAACTGACCCTGGTCAACCAGGTGCAAAGCCTGGGCAATGAGCCTACGTATTCCAGCGTTGCGGCTGACGGCCGTTACCTGTTCGTGGCCAACTATTCGGTATTGGAAGACCCGGGTGGCAGCCTGGCCGTGCTGCCGGTGGACGCCAGTGGCAAGCTGTCGGCGCCGGTGCAGTTGAGCGGGCACCCGGCCAGCCGCGTGAACCCTGAGCGCCAGGCGTCCAACCATGTGCATTCGGTGGTGTCGTCGCCGGATGGCAAGTACGTGTTTGTGCAGGATCTGGGGGCGGACAAGGTCTTTGTCTACCACTACGACCCCAAGGCCAACCACGAACTGCCGCTGACCCCGGCCGATCCAGCCTTCGTGCAATTACCGCCAGGCAGCGGTCCGCGTCACTTGCTGTTCAGCGCCGATGGCAAGCATGCCTGGCTGACCACCGAGATGAGCGCCCAGATCGCCGTGTTCGACTACCACGACGGCAAGCTCACCCAGACTCAGCTGCTCGATTACGCCGCCGGGCAACCGGTGTCCGACAAGGCCGGTGCCGCGGTGCATGCGTCCAGTGATGGCAAGTTCCTTTATGTGAGCAATCGCGGCACGGCCAATCAACTGCTGGTGTTCAGCATTGACCCGGCGACCGCGCACCTCAAGGAGCTGCAGCGCCGCTCCGTTGAAGGCGATCACCCGCGCGAGTTCAGCCTGGACCCGAGTGGCAAGTTCCTGCTGGTGGCCAACCAGAAAAGCAATGCAATCGTGGTGGTCGAACGTGACCCCAAGACCGGCCTGCTGGGTAAAACCGTGCAGAAACTGGCGATCGATGCGCCCAGCGACCTCAAGTTCCTGGTGCGTCAATAAGCCACAGGCCCCGCACGGCGGGGCCTGACTCCTTGTATTAATTCTATTAATAGCGGCTACTGTTTCAAAGCATTTCTAAGGTTCAGCCCTCGGGCGTAAGTTGGGTTCCAAGGCCTTCCCCGGCCACTCAACCAAACGAACACAAGGGTTACTGACATGAACTTGAACCTCTTCTCCATCATCGCCGCCTCCGCTGTTTCCGCCACCGTAGCCTTGCCTGCTGCCGCCAGCGTGGACGTTGCCGGTAAAAAATCCAGCACCAGCGCCTACACCCAGAAATACCTGCAACAAAGCGCCAACTTCTACGCCGCACTGGACCACAAGACCCAACACTGATTGCCAGGCAACACAGATCAAATGTGGGAGCTGGCTGTCCTGCGATGAACTCAACTCGGTGAATCAGTTGGACCGAGTCGTCAGCATCGCAGGCCAGCCAGCTCCCACATTTGATTGTGTGGATGGCAGGTTATGGTGTGTTGGCAAGTGATGGTTGTGGTTGTCAGGTGATGGTGTGCTGGCAAGTGATGGTCGTGCTTGTCAGGTGATTGGGTGCTGGCAGGTGATGGTGTGGTTGTCAGGTGACTGGGTGCTGGCAGGTGATGGTTGTGCTTGTCAGGTGATGGTTGTGCTTGTCAGGTGATTATGGGGTTGGCAGATCTATTGTGGCGAGCGGGCTTGCCCCGCGTTGGGCTGCGAAGCGGCCCCATTACAAGCGCCCGGGTTTAACCTGACA